>CAYWDX010000002.1:0-207684 GCA_964456235.1 uncultured Candidatus Saccharibacteria bacterium
ATCGACCCTCGGAGTGGCGGAGCTAACGCGTTAAGCAGGCCGCCTGGGAAGTACGGCCGCAAGGCTAAAACTCAAAGGAATAGACGGGGACTCGCACAAGCGGTGGAACATGAGGTTTAATTCGATAGTAAGCGAGGAACCTTACCAGGGCTTGAAATTCTTGCTGACCGGCGACGGAAACGTTGCCTTTCTCACAAGGACAGCAAGAACAGGTGCTGCATGGTTGTCGTCAGCTCGTGCTTTGAACAACATTTCGGAGCCATGAGGAGTAATCCTCATGAAAAATCTGACTCATAACGGTGGACTTCGAACTTTAAGAAAAATTTAATTTTTGAAGCGTAGAATAATACCGTGGGAAGTTTGGAAGTTCCAAAATTGCTTCGTGCTAGGAAGAACTTAACGTTGGAAATGACTGATCGCCAGCGAGGTATTTTGATTGGCTGCATTTTGGGAGATGGGTATATAAGCCCGAAGGGCAAAATACGCATTGAACAATCTGTTAAGCAGAAGGAATATCTCGATTGGAAATATAGCGAATTACATTCGCTTTCGTATCCTTCATTGCCGCGCGAAATTAGTAGACCTAATAACTACTCATCAATTTTCTTCGATCTTAGGCAATATTTCAGAGAATGGAGATCAATATTTTATCAAGGAGGCCGCAAGGTTTTCCCTGATGGTTTATTGCTAGACCCGCTCTCATTAGCTGTCTGGTATCAAGATGATGGTTGTTGGACTGGTTCAAAATCAGTCATATCAACCGAAAGTTTTGATGAGGTATCAATTTCGAGAATTCAGCAAATGTTCTCTTCCCAGTTCGGGATAGAGACCATTGTTGGAAAAAATCGGAAATTACTAGTTAGAAAGAATTCCCAAAAAGAATTCTACGGACTTGTTTCAAAAGTAATAGTTCCTAGTATGAAGTATAAGATTCCAAACCCCGTAACGACTTGTCCCTCAGGGGACAGAACAGAGCTCTTAAGTTCTGTTAAAACGTCAGCTCCCGAGCAATCGGGATGAAGGTATAGTCTGTGTTCTAAAGAAATTTAGAATGGAAGTGTTCCCTTAAGTGGGGTAACGAGCGCAACCCCTATCAAGTGTTACAAGTGTCACTTGGAACTGCCCAGCTTTATGTACGTAAATAACAAAATCGTGAGTCGGCGCGCCTAGCTTCAGGAAATGAAGCGGCACCAATCGACAAGAAGTCGAATCGATACAATATGTATCGCGCATGGCTCCGGCGATTTATGTATATAAAGCTGGGAGGAAGGAGGGGATGACGTCAAATCCGCATGGCCCTTTGATGCCCTGGGCTACACTCGTGTTACAATGGCAGCGACAATGGGTCGCCAACCCGCAAGGGGGAGCTAATCCCATCAAACGTTGCCTCAGTTCGGATTGGGGGCTGCAACCTGCCCCCATGAAGCCGGAATCGCTAGTAATCGCAGATCAGCCACGCTGCGGTGAATACGTTCTCGAGTCCTGTACTCACTGCCCGTCATTGCAAGGAAGCCGGGAGTACCTGAAATCTCCTTCGCGGGGATCAGGGTAAGCTCGGTGACATGGCAAAAGTCGTAACAAGGCACGCGTAGCGGAAGCTGTGCGTGGATCAATTAAACTATTTTAAAAAATAGTTAGTCGACTAACGCGTTCGCGCGTTAGAGTTGGGGCAGCTAAAAAACTCTTTCACTCTTCTGGTTAACTCCGTTTGGTCCCGCGAGACCGTGCAGCCATCGCGGTTTTATGGCTGCCGCGCCGCTTTACGTGCTATAATAAATCCAATGCCCGATGAAAAGCGCATTCTCGTAGTTGAGGACGACCGTTTTTTGTCGTCGCTCATCAAGGCGCGCCTCGAAAAAGACGCGTTTTTGGTGACCCAGGCCTTCGACGGCCAGGAAGCGATCGATCTTTTTAAAGGGCCCGATAAGTTCTCCCTCATCATTCTCGACCTCATCATGCCCAAGGTGACCGGCTTTGAAGTATTGCAGACGGTGTCTATGACGCCGGGCATGGACAAGGTGCCGGTCGTGATCTTGAGTAACCTCGCTCAGGACTCCGACATCGAAAAGGCACGCCAGATGGGCGCCCGCGAATATTTTGTAAAAGTAAAAATTTCGATCGACGATCTGATTGGCAAGATCAAAACGCTGATCGTCTAGCGGCGAGTGGCGCCCACGCGTACGAGCGTTTGCAGCGCGAGCTGCGCTGCGGCCGGTGCGCCGGCGATGCTTGCGGCACTGCGCGAAGCGTGATATAAACAGTCATCTTCAATATTCCAACCATGACCCCCGAAGACGTTACGAAAAAGATAAAACCCGGCGCCAAGGTCCGGGTGTATGAGGGAAAGACCCCGTTTGAGGGTCTCGTTATCGCGCGCAAGCATGGCTCCGAGCCCGGCGCCACATTCACGGTGCGCACCGTCTTGGCCGGCGTCGGCGTTGAACGCGTGTTCCCGATCCACTCCCCGGCGATCCAAAAAGTGCAGATCGTTTCCGCCCCGAAAAAAGTGCACCGCTCGAAGTTATATTTTGTTCGCGGAATCTCTGGGGCACGGATCCGGCAGAAGCTCGACGTCTCGCTCTAATTGCAAATCAGTTCCTCTCGCTCATGCGAGAGACGAATTCGCTCGAGTAGCTGATTTGCAATTAGAGCATTTACTTTTATAATCTAGGAGCATTTTTACGCGCGGGTGGCGAAACTGGCAGACGCACTACCTTGAGGTGGTAGCGGCCGTAAGGTCGTGGAGGTTCGAATCCTCTCCCGCGCACAAAAAAGAAGAGCCCAACATGTGGTTGGACTCGACCCAGAGATATCGGACGAGTTAGTAAGAAAATTCGGTACGAGCGCCAAGCGCCCGCACATCGCCGAACCCAGACTTGAGGGCCGCCTCTTCTGCTGCGTGAGCAGCGCAAAGTGCGTCAGCGCGTTCCCTGGAAACGCCCGTCTCGATGACCTCGTAACGAGATTGCCCTTCTTTGGCATACCACGCTATATACGCGGCCTTGCTCCTGAAGGTCATCGACGCGACTACGCCATCGTACCTGCCCCCGTCTGCGGTCCTTAGGACCACAATGTAATCATTTTTCACGCCCACCTCCTGAAAGAAAGTATATGATTCACAAAAATTTTAGTAAAGCAGGTTGAATGATGCCTGCTCTTGCCCGCAAAAACTGTTTTCATGATAGCGAGGACTATAACAATGGATATCTTGACTATTAATCAAAAATTAGATATGCTGTGGCCAGATCATTGAGGAGGGAGTTGTGATCGCAGAATTTAAGTTCAATGGGAAACTCGCGAAGGTAGAGTTCTTCTTCGGCTCATGCCATTTTTCTGGGACGTGGAATCCAAAAAAACCTCCCAGATGCCATTACGACCGAACGGACTGAGGGCGGAGTGCGCACTAATCAACGGCATTAACGTTTCCTTTCCTCCGCAGCCGCGTATGCGAGCCATCTATGAAAAGGTGGTCAAGCAACTAGCGGCAGGGTTTTTGGAGAGGCCCTTTCATTCATACGGTGCGTGCGCGCGCCGGTGGATGAATGATAAGGCGGCCCATCCGGGGATCCTGGTGCGGCATCCACGGTGGTTAATGACGGCGTGGAAGAAGGCCGCGCGGAAAAAGCGGCACCAGCGCCGTCAGAAGCGTCGGCCCGTCCGTTCGTAACGCGCCTGCGTTAAAGCGCCATTGCTCTTGGATGGCGCTTTTTACTTTTTTCGGCAATAATACGACGAGCACTCTTAGAGTGAGAAAGGGGTTAGGTATGGTAGGTTTCGGCACCATCGACTACGACGGTAAAGAAGCGATACTCACGAAGATGCCTCCGACGCTGAGGAGCTGCACTGCTGCACCGGGTGATGGGCATACCCACGCAGGTAGTGTCACAGTGCGCGTCACCGCCTGCGCGAAGACTGCAGGAGAATTTGATCTTTCCGATCAAGCTCGCGTCGACTGTCCGGACTGCATCCGGGAAATGTTTCATCGTGCAGGGGATCACGTTTCGCGAACGTTCCCGATCGGCGTTATGACGTGCCCATCTCGTGCTGACGCCTAACCACAAAAAACAAAACCGCTGGGCCGAGGACCCGGCGGTTTTTAAATAAAATGTTGGTTTGAGTGGTAGTATATCAATATGAACGGACCATCCTATTTCGAAATTCAGGCGGGCGATCTCGCCCGCGCGAAAAATTTCTATGAGAAAGTTTTTGGTTGGCGCTTTGCAGAGCAAGAAGGCTTGCCGATCGAATATTGGCGGATTGAAACCGATGGACCGCGTGGCGGCCTTCTCCCGCGTCCCGCGCCCGCTCCGGCTCCACAATCCGGCACTAACGCTTACGTCTGCTCAATAGAGGTGGACGACTTCGATGCGGCTGCAGCAAAGATCACCACAAATGGGGGAGTTGTTGCACTCCCAAAGTTCGCCGTTCCCGGAAAATGCTGGCAGGGATATTTCCTCGACACCGAAGGCAACACATTCGGCGTTTTTCAAGTTGACCCAGCAGCGAAGTAGTCCTTAGTACCCCGAGAACTCCTCGCTTTTTATATAGTCATCGTCAATGCCGGCCTGGTTTAGCATCATGCGTACGCCCGTAGACATTGCCGGTGGCCCAGCCAAATAATAGATCGGCGCATTAAGTCCGCCACCTTCATTCGCCAAATATTTTTCAATCATAGGAGCGCTCACGCGTCCGGTTTCGCCATCCCAACTTTCTTCATCCGCATCCGTCATCGTCGCAATCAAGTGGAAATTATGATTCTCGTTTTTCATGTCGGTGAGCTCGCGAAGGAACGCCGCATCCACCGGCTTGCGATTAGAATAAAAAAGATAAATGTGGTGGGGGAGTTTTTCGTGAATCACCTGGCGAGTCATGCTCAAAAATGGAGTGATGCCGATGCCGCCGGCGATGAAAACGGCGGGACGGGAAGTATCATGGTGGAGCATCATCGAACCCATCGGTCCTTCAAACTGCACCGCCGTCCCGAGCGGCATAGTTTTCAAAACTCGCTTGAACGCGCTGTCGCGCATGCGCGAGGTGATCATGATTTCGGGCTCATGCGGCGCGCTTGAAAACGAAAAAGTTCGTGTATTACCCTCGGCGTCGGTTTCTGGTGGATTGATTAACGTGTAATCCGCATTCTGGCCCGCCTTGAAGGCAAGCCCCGCCGGCTTTTCAAAATAAAAAGACATGGTTCCAAGTGCCGCTTCTTCCCGCCGCACCAGTTTAATTTCGAATTTTGGCATTTTTATTTCACGCCGCGCGCTGTTGCACGCTTTTCGCGCCGTTCTATTATATAGAAGATGCAGGAACATGTCACCGAAGCAATCGTGCTTTCAAAAGAGCCCGTCCGAGACCTCGACGCCCGCTATTCTTTTTTCACAAAAAAATTTGGGAAAGTCACTGCGAAAGCGACGAGCGCTCGCAAAATAACATCAAAATTAGCAGGCCACCTTGAGCCGGGTACGCTTACCACGATCCGTTTTGTTGACCGCAATCACGGGGGAATTGCCCAACTCGTTGACGCGCTCAAATTACGACACGCCGGCATTGCGCCCGCGCCGCTCCACTCGCTGAATACCATGCTCGCCGAATGGGAGCCGGATGAGGCCCTGTGGAGCGAGCTTTCAGCGGCTCGCGGGGGAGAGGAATTGTTCAATTGGACGCCAGTTCTGCGAATTCTTGGATGGGATCCGCAAGACGCGACATGCGAACGGTGTGCGCGCGGTGCGACCACGTTCTTCATCCCGCGACAAGAATTTTTCTGCACGGCCTGCGCTTCTAAAATAAGCCGCGATGCGCTACTATTAATACAATTCGCGGCGCATGTCGGATTACAACCCTAATTCCATTTGGACCAGCAAGAAGGAGAAGTTCGTTTACCATCCGCCGGCAGATCGCGCCGCAGCGAGAAAAACGTCACCCGAGCCGGCCGCCCCCGATCCGGGCGAAAAAAGTTACATATGGTGGTGGGCCGGGGGATTATTCGCGCTCCTCATCGGCCTCGGAGTCCTCTTTTTTGTTTACCGGCCCGCACAGGGACCGAACGTGAGCATCGGCTTTGTTAAACCCGACAACGTGCTCTTGGGAGATCCGTTCCCGATCGCAATAACGCTCTCAAATTATTCACAAAATATTTTGAAGAACGCCATCCTCACGATTACGCTGCCCGACAGCGTCGCTTTCGTGGGCCAATCGGCCGGATCCCGCTCGATGCAACAGTCCGTCGGCGACATCGGCCCCGGCAGCGTCTATAAATTTAACGGTGACAATAATGCAAACCTGATCGCGGTGGATGATCCTAACGCGAGCGGCAATATAAAGCACATTGATGTGACGCTCGCGTATCACACGGACACGGCGCCGAATGACACTTTCACCACGAAGGGCGGCGCCGATATTTACCTCGAAGGCCCAGCGGTTTCGTTCACGATGGCGGCGCCCACGGCCGTGGTAAGCGGCCAGAATTTTGATTTCACCATTAATTATGTCAACAATACCCATCACGATTTCAATAACGCAAAACTGATGTTGCAATTCCCGCCAGCATATTCGTTCGTGCGCGCGTCGATGCCTGCGAATAGCGCTGCAAGCAATTCTTGGAATCTCGACACGATTGCTGCGGGCGGCACCGGCAATGTCGTTATCACCGGCAACATTGTTGGCCCTGAAAATGCAAACTATCCCTTAAATGCATTGCTCTCGGGGGACGTCGCCGGGAACACCTACGCGCTTTCATCCGCTTCGGCAAACCTTGCGGTCGCGGCGTCACCGCTGTCCCTCACTATTGCGCTGAATGGTGATCCTCTTTATGTGACCCGCCCCGGCGATTCTCTGGATTATGTGTTGGCATACACCAACAACTCAAATATCGTATTCCAAAACGTGACGATCTCGGCCGCGCTGGCGGGTCGAATGTTTGATCCGGCGACCGTGCAAACGAATGGATCATTTAATTCGCTCACGAATACGATCACGTGGAATGCGGCGACGGTTCCGGCTTTGCTGAATGTGGCCCCGGGTGCGTCCGGCTCAGTTGATTTCCGAGTGCGTACGAAATCCGCCTATCCTATCGTGCGTTCGTACGACAAGAATTTTACGCTCGCCGTTACCGGACAGATCGTATCACCGACCGTTCCGCCAGGAACCGCAGCAAGCTCAACCGTTTCCGTCGCAAAAGTTGAAAACAAAGTGGCCGGCGAAATCGCGGTTGCGGCAAAAGGATTCTGGCACGACTCGACGTCGGGCATCTCCAACAGCGGGCCGTATCCGCCCAAAGTAAATAAGGCGACGCAGTACACGATCCACTGGGTCATCACGAATTATTCAACCGACATGGGGAACGTGACGCTCACTGCATCGCTTCAGTCGGGGACCACGTGCACCGGCCAAATTCAGAGCAATATGCCAACCGCGCCTACGTGCGATGCCTCGAGCGGGTCGGTCTCCTGGACTATTCCGACCATTCCCGCCACAATGGGCACTGTGGGGCCAGCGGCAGAGGCGGTATTCCAGGTAACCAACACGCCCGCTTCTAATCAAATAGGGAGCGCCGTCACGTTGATGGGCCCAACCACGCTGCAGGCAACGGACCTTTTCACGAGTTCAACCGTTACGGTGACCGCGCCTGCGGTTACGACATTGCTGCCTGATGATAAGACGGTCTCGGGCGGCGGCGCGGTTGTCCCGTAGTGTCAAGCGGCCATTAATAATTTTTTAATGAATAAAAAGAACGACGGCTTGATGGAAAAAGTAGTTTCGCTCGCGAAGCGACGCGGCTTCGTGTTTCCCGGTTCCGAAATTTATGGTGGATTGGCGAATTCCTGGGATTACGGCCCGCTCGGCGTCGAATTGAAAAATAATATCAAACAATTGTGGTGGGATCGGTTCGTGCACCGGCGTGACGATATAGTTGGCTTGGATTCGGCGGTGGTGATGAGTCCGAAAGTATGGGAGGCGAGCGGGCATACGGGAAAAGGTTTTGCTGATCCGCTGGTTGAATGTAAAAACTGCCACGAGCGTTTTCGTGCGGACGCCATCGATCTCAAGGCGCCTTGTCCCCACTGCGGCAAAAAGGGGACATTCACCGAGCCGCGCGAGTTTAACATCCTCATGAAGACGTTCCTCGGCGCTGTTGAAGGTGAAAAAGCGACGGCGTATCTCCGCGGCGAGACCGCGCAGGGGATTTTTGTGAACTTTAAAAATATTGTAGACACTGCCCGAAAGGCGCTTCCGTTTGGCGTGGCGCAGGTCGGCAAAGCGTTTCGCAACGAAATCACGCCCGGCAATTTTATTTTCCGCACGCGCGAATTCGAGCAGATGGAGATCGAATATTTCATTCCAGCACCCAAGCGCGACGAAGATTGGGAAGCCATCTTCGACTCATGGCGTCGGGAAATGAATGCCTGGATCAAAGAGGCGGGCATCGATACGTCGCGCGTGCACGAGGTAGATATCCCGGATGGCGAACGGGCGCATTATTCGAAACGCACCATCGATTTTGAATTTGACTATCCGTTTGGGCGCAAGGAACTCTACGGTTTGGCCTACCGCACCGATTTTGACCTGAAGAATCATTTTAAAGAGGCACCGTATCGGGATCCGCAAACGGGTGAAGCATTTTGGCCGCACGTGATTGAGCCGTCGCTCGGCGTTGACCGAACGCTCCTCGCCGTTCTCTTGAGCGCCTACACCGAAGAAGGCGATCGAATGATTCTTAAATTGCCTCCAAAACTCGCGCCGTTTAAGGCGGCTGTTTTCCCGCTCCTCGCGAACAAGTCGCACTTGGTTGAACGCGCGCGGCAAATTTATGAAGATCTGCGAAAGAAATTCCCCGTTGCGTGGGACGAGCGGGGGAATATCGGCAAACGGTACTACGCACAAGATGAAATCGGTACGCCGTTTTGCGTCACGGTGGATTTTGATACGGTTGGCGACGGCGACGACTCGTCGCTCAAAAATACGGTGACGGTGCGGCACCGTGATACCGGCGCGCAGGAACGCGTGGCCGTGAATGAGTTGAGCAATTATCTCCATGGGGCGATTTATCATTAAGGGAGGGAAGCCGCTTTTTGGGGAAATCAAGCTCGCGGGGGCAAAAAACGCGGTTTCCAAAATGATGGTCGCCGCGCTTCTCACGGACGAGCCCTGCATTTTAGAAAATGTGCCGTCGATCGGGGAGGTTTCTCTTATTAAAGAATTATTAACGACGATCGGGAGCGAAATTTCGGAAGCGGGAAACACAGTAACGATCAAAACGCCCACGATCAAAAACTGTCGCGTGCCTCATCTCACGCGCCGCAACCGAATTCCCATTCTCGCCCTCGGCCCGTTGCTCGCGCGGGCGGGCGAGGGCGAAGTACCGCTCCTTGGCGGTGACCAGATCGGCGTGCGCCCCGTTGATATTCATCTTGAGGCGCTTGCAAAGCTGGGGGCGCAGCTCCAAGTGACGAAGGAAAGCTATCATGCCTGGGCAAAAAACGGATTGCACGGCGCAGAGATCGAGTTGCGGTTCCCGAGCGTGGGCGCCACGGAAAACGCCATTCTTGCCGCGGTCCTCGCGAAGGGGAAAACGGTGATCAGGAATGGAGCGCTCGAGCCGGAGATCATCGAGCTTATCAAGATGCTGCAAAAAATGGGGGCGATCATCGAACTTGCTCCGCCACGTACGATCACCATAGAGGGCGTCGAAAAGCTGCATGGCGTGACGCACCGCATTATGCCGGATCGCAACGAAGCCGTTTCGTTTGCTTGCCTTGCAATTGCAACCGGCGGCCGCATTCATATAAAGGGCGCGCGCCAGGACGATCTCATTACTTTTCTCAATGTGGTGCGCCGCCTCGGCGCAGAATATGAGGTGACCGAAGACGGCATTATTTTTTCACGCGCCAATCAACTCGATAATATGCAAAATAAAAATTCCCTCCGACCGCTTTCGATCCGCACCGACGTGCACCCGGGTTTCATGACCGACTGGCAACAGCCGCTCGCCGTGGTCCTCACGCAAGCTCACGGTGAGTCATTAGTCCACGAAACGATTTATGAAGATCGATTTGCCTATGCCGGAGATCTGGACGACATGGGCGCATCAATCGCTGTTTCGAAAAAATGCCCAGCGAGTGAAGGGTGCCGTTTTGCGGATAAAGAATTTGATCACGTGGCGGTTATCAAAGGGCCAACCGAACTTCACAAAAGTTCGACAGCCCTACAAGTACGCGACCTGCGTTCGGGCATGGTAGATATCTTAGCCGCACTCGTCGCGCAAGGAGTGTCAGAAGTTGATGGCTCCGATGAAATCGATCGGGGGTACGAGAAAATCGATAAACGTCTGCGCGAGCTCGGCGCCGATATCGAGCGCTCTGCAAGCCCCGTCATTCCTACCAAGCAAGTCGTCATTGACAAATAACGGTATTATTGCTATTGTATTTGCAGCATCCCGGGACGAAAACCGGGCACAGGAGAGATACTACTATGAGTCATGAGTACCGTGATCCGCGCCGGCCGATGCGGATATTCCTTCTCGTCGCGCTCGGACTCTTCGTGTTGCTGTGCGCCGGCTATGTCATCGCACGCAGCGGCGCGGCAGCAACCATGCCGAACCAGCTCATCGTCACCATGATCGGCGACGAATACGTCGGCGTCATCATGATGCCGACCGAGCACATGACCGGCATACCCGAGGTCATCTGGAAGGATCGAAATCTCATCGTTCGCTACAAGACGGACGACGGGGATCACTGTGATCTGACCTATGACGGCGGGCTCGTCCTCGGGCCGCAGCAACAGGAATGGGTTTCGCTGAATAAGATCACGAAGCTCGCGTTCCGGGGGCCGAGCGGTCGGACTGCTCTCACGATCGATCTGAAGGGGCCGCCCATGCTTATGCATGAGGCGGCTCTTTACTTTTTAGGGTCCGCCGCGTTAAATAGAGTGGTATGTTTGGCAAGAAAATCGGCATTGATTTAGGGACGGCGAACACCGTCGTTTTTGTTCCGGGGCGCGGCTTCATCATTAATGAGCCCACGATCGTCGCGCTTACGAAGCCAGATAATTCAGTGCTTGCTGTCGGTTCCGAAGCCAAGGAGATGATCGGCCGCACGCCCGAAGAAATCGTGGCGTATCGGCCGCTGAAGGATGGCGTAATTGCCGATTATTATATCACCAAAGCGATGCTCACGTACTTCATCGCGAAGGCGTCCGGCTGGCTGAACATCATGAAGCCCGATGTCGTAATCTCGGTTCCGGCGGGAATCACGCAAACCGAGCGCCGCGCCGTGATGAACGCTGCGCGCGAGGCAGGCGCGGGAAACGCATTCATCGTCCGCGAGCCGATCCTCGCCGCCCTCGGCGCCGGCATCCCCATCAACGCGCGCAGCGGCAATATGATTATTAACATTGGCGGCGGCACCTCCGAGCAGGCCGTGATTGCGCTCGGCAATATCGTTTCGTGGAACAGTCTGCGCATCGCGGGCAACAAATTTGATCAGGCGATTATGGACTACGTGAAAAAGAAATATGGTTTGGCGATTGGCGAGCAGACGGCGGAGAATGTGAAGATTGAAATTGGTTCGGCGATGCCGACCAAAGAAAAAATGGAATACCAAATTCGCGGGCGTGACCTTGTGACCGGCCTTCCGAAAGACATCACCATCAATTCAAATGAAATCGCAGAGGCACTCAACCCCTATCTGGTAGAAATCGCGAGCTCCATTCAAAGCGTTTTCAATGAGACGCCGCCGGAGCTCGTCGCCGACATTATGGAAAAAGGAATCATTCTCTCGGGCGGCAGCGTGCAGCTCCATCACATGCCCGAATTTTTTGAGCGGTTTTTGGGAGTTCAGGCGTATGTCGCGGAAGACCCGCTGTTCTGCGTAGCAAAGGGGACCGGCCTTATTTTGAATCACCTCGATACCTACAAGCGCACCCTGCTCAATAAGCGGTAGAATAAAGCATGCCCAAGATTTTGGGACATGAAAAAATCATTAAAGACTTGACCGCGCTCGCGGATCGGGGCGACCTGGCGCACGGATATATTTTTTCTGGGTCTTCCATGCTTGGTAAGCGAGCCGTGGCCGTGGCACTGGCGCGCTATATAGAAAAGGGAGTTTTTGAAAGCGCGGGAATGGGGGAGGTGCTGCAAGATGCGACCATCGTCGATCTAGAATTCGCAAAGCAGCTGAATCCGGAGAGTAAGGACTCGGTGAGTATCGACGCGGTTCGCGAAATTAAAAAATTTTTATGGCAGAAGCCGATCGCGAGCCCAAAACGCACGCTTATCTTAGACGAGGCAGAGTTTCTCACGACCGAAGCCCAAAACGCGCTTCTTAAAGTGACCGAAGAACCGCCGGCATCGTCCCTCATTATTATCGTGACGTCCGATGTCGATGCCCTGATCCCTACGATTACGTCCCGCCTGCACCGCATTCATTTCGGCCCTGTTCCTGAAGCAAAAATCGCGAAGTGGCTTACCGCCGGGCATGCTATCCCCGCCGAAAAAGCCGCCACGCTCGCGAAACAGTCGCAGGGCAAGCCGGGCCTCACGCTGCGCCTCGAAACCGACGAAGCTCTCCAGAAAAATATTGCCGCCGCCGAAGCATTCCTCAAAGCCCCTGCCGCATCCCGCGGCGCCGTCATTAAAAAATTATTAGAACCGGAGGATTTCAATCTGCGCATATTCCTCGATGCACTGGTGATTGTGCTCGCGTGGGCGATGCAAAAACCGACGCCCGGCACAATATCCTTATGGCATAAAGCGCTTACGCTCTACGGCCGCGCGATGGATTTCGGGCTGAATCCACGCCTCCAGCTCGCCGCGCTCCTTGCGGCAGATTAAATTTTCATTAAAATAACGGGATGACCGCTTCAGAAACGCTCCTCAAGGATCTTCAGGTGAATCTCGAGAACGTTGTGCAAAAATTAAAACAAGATCTCGGGCAGATTCGCGGCAACCGTCCGTCGGCCGATCTCGTGCAAGACATTAAGGTGAATCTCTACGACCAGAACCTCTCGATTCGCGAGCTCGGTTCGTTAAGCGTGTTGCCGCCGCTTACGCTCCAAATTATGGTATGGGATAAAAACGCGGTAGGGGCGGTGATGAAGGCGATCGAAAGCGCCCACCTTGGCCTCTCTACGTCGAGCGACGGCAACACGATTCGTGCGACGCTGTCGCCTCTGGGGAATGAACGGCGCGAGGAGCTTACCAAAGTGGTCAAGAAAACTGCGGAGGCGTCGCGCATCCAGGTTCGCGCGAAGCGCGATGATGCCATGAAGCGCCTCAAAGATGCGGAAAGCACAAAAGCTGCCACGGAGGATGAGGTTTTTAAAACGAAAGAAAAAATCCAAAAGGTGGTTGATAAAGCAAATGCGGATATCGAAGGTTTGGTTGAGGGGAAATTGAGCGAATTGGGCGGTTAGGGCGTATCATAGAGAGACGGTTACATGCTCATCCTTATTATTGTCATCGTCGGCTTGTCGCTCCTCATCCTTGGCCACGAGGCCGGCCATTTTTTTGCCGCAAAATTTTTTGGTTTGAAAGTTGATGAATTCGGGATCGGGTTCCCGCCGCGCGTGGCGGCGTGGAAGCGCGGAGAAACCGAATACAGCGTAAACTGGTTGCCGTTCGGAGGTTTCGTCCGCATCGCCGGCGAGCGGGGAGAATTTGAAATGGTAAGACCGTCTGCCGACATGACGCTTGAGGGGCCGCTATACCGCAACGCACATGCGACCGCGAAATCCCGGCTCCTCTACGCACAACCAGCATGGAAAAAAAGCATCATCATGCTTGCGGGTGTCGCGATAAATTTCTTGCTCGGATGGCTGTTCTTGTCGCTCATCTTGATGGTTGGCGCTCCGCAGGCGCTCGTCATTGCGGACGTTGAGCCTGGCTCACCAGCTGCCCAGGCCGGAATTATGCCGGGGGACATCGTGGCCCACTACAACACATCACAACCCTTCATTGATTTCATCAACCTGCACCGCGGCGAACCAATTACCATGAGCGTTATTCGAAGCAATAAAGAAAACGATATCACCCTAACACCGCGAAAAGTAACGGCGGCGAACCAAGGCGCCATCGGCGTCGCGCTTTCGGAAGCGGGTACCGAACGCGAAGGATTCATCCCTGCAATCCGCGATGGATTTTTGAGCGCGGGGATCATCGCAGGGATGGTGCTTTTTACTTTCTTCAATTTGGTCCAGCAGCTCTTGGCGCACGCAACATTGCTTCCGGGCGTGGTCGGCCCGGTAGGCATCTTTGGCATCGCCGAGGAAACCGGGAAGATCGGGATGATTTACCTTTTGCAGCTTCTCGGCGTCATTTCGATCAACCTCGCCATCGTGAACCTGATCCCGTTCCCGGCGCTGGATGGAGGCCGCTTCATCATGGCGATCGTCGAAAAAATAAAAGGATCGCCGATTTCTTACAAAGTTGAAGCATGGATCAATGGCTTGGGTTTCGCATTTTTGCTGGGACTCATGGTGCTGCTTACCGTGCGCGACGTGAGCGGTCTTTTGTGACCCGCGCTTTCATAAATTTTTAATTAAAGTATCATTAAGCCTATGGCCGTGGACGACCAGAACATGAAAGAAAAATTAACCTCGGAGCAGTACCACGTGATGCGCGAGGGCGGGACCGAGGCCGCGTTCACGGGCAAATACTGGAACGAGCACGCAAAGGGAATGTATAAATGCGCGGCTTGCGGTGCAGTTCTTTTTTCATCCGACACCAAATTTGAATCCGGCACTGGCTGGCCAAGTTTTACCGAGCCGGCAAACCTCGAGCATATCGAACTGCGGCCCGATACCACGCATGGCATGAACCGCACCGAAGTCGTTTGTAAAAATTGCGGATCACACCTCGGCCACGTCTTCGACGACGGCCCTGCTGACAAAGGCGGCAAACGCTACTGTATCAATTCTGTTTGTTTAGAATTGGAGAAAGAAGCGGGCCAAACTCAAGCGAAATAATCGCCGCTACTCGTACCGCAACGCCTCGATGGGGCTCTTTCTTGACGCCTGGCGCGCCGGGTAGATGCCGAATATGAGGCCGATCGCGGATGACACGCCGAGGCCGAGCAGCACCGCCGTGAGCGGCAATGAGAATGGCCAATTCAAACCGAAGAAGCGGGTGACCCCGAACGAGACGACGAATGATATGACGCCCCCGAGCGTAATCCCGATGACGCCGCCGACCGCAGTCAGGATGATAGCCTCGATTAAGAATTGCAGGAGGATGTCGCGATTGGTTGCGCCGATGGCTTTGCGGAGGCCGATCTCCTGGGTCCGCTCGGTGACTGAAACCAACATAATATTCATGATCCCAATGCCGCCGACGATGAGCGAGATGGCGGCGACCGCTGCAAGAAATATCGTGAGCGCATTCAAGATGGTGCCGACGGTTTTCATGGCATCCTCTTGAGTCTGCACGAAGAAATCATCTTTGGTCGGATCAATGATCCCGTGATCGTTGCGGAGCGTCGCCGTCACGTCGATCACGGTCTGGCGCACGTTCGCGTCGGCATCCGCTTCCACGATAATGCGGTTGAAATATTTTATGCCGAACAAATAGGTTTGCGCGGTCGTGTAGGGGAGGAACACCGATTCGTCAAAATTTAAGAACGACAGCTGGCCGGTTGAACCGAATTCACCAATCACCCGGAACGTGTGGTCTTTTATACGAACCCGTTGATCGATCGGAGAATTTTCACCAAAAAGCTGGGTAGCCACTTTGTGGCCAATGATGACGACGTCGGCGAGACCGTCCACTTCATCGCTCGTGAAGATGCGGCCTTCTGCGGGCACCACATTATAGATATCGGCGAAGAGCGGCGTCGCGCCAAAAATAGTTGGGTTGTAGGTTTGGTTTTGCCACGAAACGGTTTCGCTGCCGAAGACAATCGGCATGATGCTCGCGGCGTGGGGAACATTGGCCTTATTGCGAAGCGCGACGAGGTCGGCATTTTTGAGCGAGTCGGTGAAAGTTGAAATGAAATCGGTGGGGCCGGTCGGCTGGCGCCCCGGAATGATCGCGACCGTGCGCGAACCGATGCTCTGGATTTCGCCGAGGATGAGCGATTGCGCGCCTTGCCCCAGCGACATCACGACAATGATCGCGGTGATGCCAATCACGATGCCAAGGATCGTAAGGAACGAGCGCGATTTATTGGTGCCAAGCCCGGTCGTTGCGGTCGCTACGAGGTCGCGCAATTTCATACTATTTTTCAAAGTCGGCTTCGGCGCGCCGACGGGCGCCCACTTTTTCATCGCGCACCACGCGTCCGTCCATAACGTGGAGGATGCGCTCGGCGTGTTCAGCCGTGTGGGTTTCGTGGGTGATCAATATAATAGTGTGCCCATGGTTTTCATTCAGTTCTTGAATAGTTTCCATAACCGCCCGTCCTGATTTCGAATCAAGGTTTCCGGTCGGCTCGTCAGCGAAGATTACTTCTGGCGAGAGGACGAGCGCCCGGGCGATCGCGACCCGTTGGCGCTCACCGCCCGAGAGCTGCGCTGACGAATGCCGAACGCGGTGCGAGAGGCCAACGGTTTGGATAGCGTGCATCGCCGTCGCCTCCCATTTTGATTCCGGCACATGGGAATAGAGCAGCGGCAACTTTACGTTTTCCAAAACCGTCGTTCGCGAAAGCAAATTAAATGATTGAAAAATAAATCCCATCTTGCGATTGCGGATATGGGCAAGCTCGTCTTCGGTGTACGACGACATCTCGCGGCCTTCGAAAAAATATTCTCCGCTGGTAGGGCGATCGAGGAACCCGAGAACGTGCAGTAGGGTAGATTTTCCAGAACCGGATGGCCCCATGATGGCGACGAACTCACCTTTCTTGATCGAAAGGGAGACGTCGCTTACGGCGACGGTTTGCGATTCATCCGTGCCATAAATTTTGCGGAGCGATTTTGCTTCGATGAGTGCCATCTACTGCGGCGTGCGGAGTACTTGGTCGCCCTCGTTCAAGCCCGAGGTGATTTCAATGTTCCCATTCGTGTCGCGGATGCCAACGGTCACCGAGCGTTTTTCGAGCGGCTGCCCATTCCCGTGATACACCTGGACGGTTCTATTCCCGTCGGCGTCGGTGATCACGGCACGCTGGGGCACGGAGAGCACATTGGTGTGGGTCGCCGTCGTAATGTCAATATTCGCGGTCATGCCTGGCTTCACATCGGGCGTGAGGTCAAACATAAATTTTGTTTTATACGTTGGGACGCCTTCGACAACCGTCTCACCCGGGTCAATATAAGTAACGTTGCCGGTGAAGGTGCGGCCCTGGAATGCATCGAGCGTCATCGAGGCATTGTTTCCGATGCTTACTTTTCCGATATCGGCTTCTGCAATATTGGCATCAACTTCGAGGCCCTGGTTTGAAATAATAGAAACGAGAACGACGCCCGGCGATGCAATTTCACCAACTTTGGCATCCTGCTTCGTGATCGTTCCGGCAACGGGCGCAACGAGCGACGCTTTCGCGAGTTGCGCCTGGATCGCTTGTACCGCCGCCTGCGCCTGTTCAACCTGTGCTTGCTGCGCGGCGATGTCCTCCGCGGTCGGACCAGCGACGGTTTTATTGAGTGAAGCTTGTAATCCAGCGATCGTTAATTTTTGTGAGGCGATGCTCTGCGCCGCACCGCTCACGCCGGTGTTCGCGCCATTGATCTCGGTAAGTGCAGTCGCAAGGTCATTTTTATATGTTGCGAGCGTGGAAGCGGAAAGGTTGCTTTGTTCGAGGAGCGCCTGCCCGGCGGTCGTTAAAAGATTTGCAACAACACCGAGATGTGCGACGCCATTTTGCAGGGAAGCCTCAAGTGTTGACGTGGGCGAGCTCGCAGAAATCATCGAGAGCTCGCTCTGCCATTGGTTCAAGACTCCGCTCGCCTGGACCCGTTGGGAAACGATGTCGTTAAGTACCTGGGAGTCGTTCACATTAAATGTGAGCTGCGGGTTCGGCGTTTCTGCGTTGTAGAAAAACGGGGAAATCTGATTGCGCACCGCGTCATTCGCCTTTGCATAGCCGTCGAGCAACGTTGAGGGAATATTCGAATACATATTGGCCAGATCCTGTTTAGCTTTGTTGAGCGACGCCTGCGCGGCGGCAATATCTTCCGGCCGCGAGCCAGCCTGGAGCGATTTCAGTTTTGCGGTTTGCGCATCGGCGTTTGCACGCGCTTCTGCGAGCTGCGCCGCGAGGTCGCTCGAATCAAGGCGCGCGATAACGTCACCGGCATTCACCGCAGCGCCAACATCCGCATTCACGACGGCCACGGTTCCACCGGTTTGAAAAGCCAAATCAACGTCATGGATCGGCACGGTATTGCCAGTGACGCTCACGATTTGGGTAAGGGTGCCGCGCTTGACCGTTGCGAGATCGTAGGTTTTCGACTTTGGCGCGAACCAAAGCTGGTACCCGCCCCAGGCAAGCAAAATAACTATTCCAAAATAGACGAACGTCCGCGGTTTTTTGAATCGAGCCTTAAAAGAAGCCATGGGTTCGTATATCACTTATCATATCACAATTCCTTCATTTGACAGGCCAAAGATAGTTAATACACTTAACTGTATTCATGAGCCCCATCATCACGGTTAAAAATCTGGTGAAACAATTCGGCGATTTCGTCGCGGTCAAAAATATTTCTTTCGACGTGACGAAGGGCGAAATTTTTGCATTCCTCGGCCCGAATGGGGCGGGCAAATCAACCACGATTAAAATGCTTACGACGCTGCTCCATCCGACGAGCGGTGAGATCACCCTCGACGGCCACAATCCCGCGCGTGATCCGGCGGCGGTGCGCCGGTCCTTCGGCATCGTCTTCCAGGACCCCAGTCTCGACGACGAGCTTACGGCCCAAGAAAATATGGAATTTCACGGCGTCCTCTATGGTGTCTCGAAACAGCTCCGGCGCGATCGTATCCCCGAACTTTTGAAGTTTGTTGATCTGTGGGACAGGAAGGACAATCTTGTAAAAGAATTTTCGGGCGGGATGAAGCGGCGGCTTGAGATCGCGCGCGGCCTCCTCCACCATCCCAAAGTTATTTTTCTTGACGAGCCGACGCTCGGCCTCGATCCGCAAACACGCAACCACATGTGGGAGTATCTCAAAAAATTAAACGCCGAAGAGGGGATTACGGTATTTTTCACGACACACTACATGGAAGAAGCCGATCGCATTGCGCAGCGCATCGCGATCATCGATCACGGGACGATTGTTGCGTCGGGGTCATCCGCCCAATTAAAAGAGCAAACCAAAAAACAGTCGCTCGAAGAGGCATTCCTCGAATTGACCGGGAAAACGATTCGGGAGGACCAAGCGTCGACGGTCGAAAATTTCCGCAACATGGCACGCATGTGGCGCGGCGGCAGAAAGTAATAATTTTTTAATTAAGAAATTATGAAAACCATTTATATCCTGTGGCTTCGCCAACTCAAGCGATATATTCGTTCACGATCGCGCATCGTCGGATCCCTCGGCCAACCACTCTTGTTTCTCCTCGCGCTCGGCTATGGGTTGGGGTCAACCTTCGCAGCCGCCGGAAAAGGAAATTATTTTGACTTCCTCGCACCGGGCATCATCGGCATGAGCATCATTTTTACCGCAATCTTTTCTGGCATTGAACTCATCTGGGATCGCCAGTTCGGCTTCTTGAAGGAAACCCTCGTGGCGCCGGTTTCTCGCATGAATATCATGATCGGCCGCACGCTTGGCGGCGCAACCGTTGCGACGCTCCAGGGCTGCATCGTTTTCGTCATCACGCTTTTCTTTGGATTCAGGCCCTATAGCTGGGCCTTCATCCCCGTGCTCATTATCTTCATGCTCCTCGTCGCACTCCTTTTTACGGCGCTCGGTACCGCAATCGCGTCGCTCCTCGAAGACATGCAAGGATTCCAACTCATCATGAATTTTCTCGTGATGCCACTGTTCTTCCTTTCTGGCGCGCTCTTTCCGATCGGCGGTTTGCCATCGGTACTCGGCGCGCTCGTCAAAGTTGACCCGCTTTCCTATGGCGTCGATTCGTTCCGGGCGCTGCTCCTTAATTCGGCAACGTTTGGCCTCGGCCTCGATCTCGCCGTGCTTACCCTGGTGACCATCACCTGCCTTATCGCCGGCAGCTATCTTTTTTCTCGAATCGAAGTTTAGTCATTGCCCAAGCTCCGAACCATATTTTGTTAAAATAAAATTATGAAAATTGTTTGGAACCGCGTTACGCCACTCTCCAAATTCTTCGCGCTTGTGCTATTTGTCCTGCTTCCGTTCATCGGATTCTGGCTCGGCACCCAGTATGGGAAAGCGCTGTCGCTCATCAACGGGACGCCGGGAACTTCAAACTATTACCAGAGCGTCGCAAGCTGGCAAAAGGATTCAAATGACCCAGATTTTTCGATTTCGTATCCAATCGACTTTGAATATCAAGATAATTACACGGGCCAGCCGACGACGGACTGGCGCGTTGGCGCGAGCGCCGGGGAGCTCGGTGTAAATGCGTTCACGCTGGCCATCCCTCGGTCGTTTGAACCGCAAACTAATTTTGCCGATGCTAAGCTCACCGTGGGCCACAGCGAGAATAGCGCCGCAGTCGAACATTGCATGAAACAAGACCAGTCTGGGAGCACGGCGACACCCGCCTCGACCGCAAGCATCAATGGAACGGCATTCACCGTTTTTCATTCAAGCGGCGCCGGCGCGGGCAACTTTTATGAAACGACGAGTTATCGGACGCTCCATGCCGGCGGATGCTGGGCCATCGAATACACGATTCACTCAACCCAGATCGGCAATTACCCGGCATCTTACGGCTTGCAACCATTTAACAAAACAAACGTGACCGATCTTTTGGATCGGATTGTGGGAACGTTCAACTTCACCTAGCCACGCAAACCGCCGAACTATTTCGTCCAACTATTTCGCGTGAGATTTTAGGAGGTCCGCAAATTCTTTTTCAAGTTTTTGGACCTTCGGCTCAATGATGACCTGGCAATAGGCCTGGGTGCGATTATTTTTAAAATAATTTCGGTGATATTCTTCGGCCGCATAAAATTGGTCGAGCGGTTTCACTTCGGTCACAACCGGCCGTCCATCCGGGTCACCCTCGTTAATCTTTTTTATAAACGCTTCCGCCTCGCTGCGCTGCTTATCAGATGTATAGAGAATGGCTGACCGATATTGCGTGCCAATGTCATTGCCCTGGCGATTCCGCGTGGTCGGATCATGCGTCGCAAAGAAAACCGTCAAGAGGTCATTAAAACTGATCTCGTCCGGGTCAAAGTCAATCTTGATGACTTCGGCGTGCCCGGTTCCGCCGGAGCAGACTTCCTCATAAGTAGGCGCCTTGGCGCCCGCGGGCGGGGGATTACCACCGGCGTAGCCGGGCATAACAGCCAAAACCCCTCGCAGTTCGCTAAAAACTGCCTCCGTACACCAAAAACAACCCCCACCAAAGACTGCTGTTTCTTTTTGGGGCATGCGGAAAATATAGCATAAATACGGATCGGCTGGTAATTTCCCCACGTTTCATCCACAGGTTATCCAGTTTATTAGGCCTTTTTTGCTGGTTTTCCCACTTGACGCATTTTTTCTGTGGATTAGTATGACTATCAGCGGCCAGGTTAGGCTAGGCTAGGATCGGATTCGACACACTGGGTTTGACAACAGATCTGAAAGCGGACGCAAGGAGTCGGCAGCATGGTGGAACTAGTCTGAAGAAGCCACCGGCAGCCATCGATTGGCGCTTAAGGGTGCAAGCCTAAGAGCGGCGAAAGAATTTCTTGCGGACGAGCTGAAAAGCTGAAAATAGAGAAGTCGGCCTGGAACGCTAAGGCGAAGTGGGCTGACAAAGGCAAATTCGTGGATGTGGCACCATAAGCAGAAACTGTGCGCAAGCATAGCGACTGCCGGTGTCAAATGAGCAGATGAGCGGTCTCTCATGGAGGTCGCACAAAGGTAGTCCACGTCAGGGTCTAGCATAGATCGGTCGGGGCAACTCGACAGGTCGCGAGCTAGATCCGTGCTCAAATCCGGGGCGTACGAGGAGCAATTCTCAAACGTTCAGGAATGCCTACGGGAATGTACGTAGCAGTGCGCAGATGAACGCGACCGCAAGGTTGCGAGGCAGATGCGACAATGCCGCGCGAGAGATCGCGCGTTGACGTACGGATGGATGTTCCCGTGATCCGGCTGTGCCACGTGCGCGCCGATGATCAATAGGAAAGTCTCTATGCTTTCGATTATCCAAAAACGAGAGGGGCTGGGGGAGCGCTGCTTGCAGTGGCTTCCCCGCCCATTCCCGTTAAAATCCAGGGGCGCTTCTACGGAAGCGCCCTTTCTTTTATTAAAAAAAACAAAGATGCCCACCTCGGGGCATCTTTGTTTTTGTGCCGACGACGCGATCGTCGAAGCTATTGCTGGTTGCCGGTGCCGTTCGCCGTCGTTGATGCCGAAACTTTGAGTTCGGCAAGAATATTCACAATGCTTCGCGCATCGCTGCGTGCCGTGTTCAGGTCGTGCTGTGCCGCAACAATTTTCGAGCGGGCATCTTGCAGCGCCGTCACATTGGCCCGCATCGCATTTTCGTCGCCGTTATCGGGCGTGAGCGATGCGACTTCATTCACCGCCGCTTGTACCGAAACATTCGCATTCGTAATCTGCGCATTCATATCGGCGAGTGCCGAAGCTGCCGCGGTCACGTTTGCGCCTGCAGTCTGGGCTTCCGTGACGCGCGCCTGCAATTTGCCGGCGAGCGTGCTCAAATCGGTTCCAACGCCCTCGATGCGCCCCGCCGCTGCGTCAATCGCCGCGCGCGGCAAGATCAAGGCAAAAATTCGATACGATTGGACGATCGATTTAATGTCCGCCTTGAGCGAACTGGTAGCTGAAGAACTCGCATCCGCCATGATCCGCGCTTTGAGCGTCGTCAACGCAGAAATCTGCGCGTTAATTCCGGCAACGATGCTTGCCTGCGTGGTCGATGAAATCCGCGCCATACCATTGATGCGCGTTTCCATCTCGTTCATCGCATCAATGCGCCGCGTAATTTCCTGATCGGCGCGCTCTTCTGCTCGCTGGATGATGCTTGCCAATGTCGCGCCCACGGTCGCGCTAAGACCAGTACGCGTTTCAGCATTCGCGCTTACGCCCGCGTTCGCATCCACATTCGTGCCGCCGTTCGCTGAAGCCGACACGTTCAAGCCGCCCGACGTGTACACGGCCTGCGCCGGCGCAACCACGCCGCCGAACGATGCCAGAAGCGTCGCGACCGCAATCCCTGCCAAAACATTTGAATGAATAATTTTCATCATGTTATTAGAGTTGTGATTGCGTCACAGACTGGTCGTTGAGCGATTGGTTGATCGAAGCGGAATCGGAATTAAACCCACTCATCTGCGCATCGATCGTCGCGAGATCCTGATTCAGGTTCGCGTTGCTGTTGCCCGCGGTCAGGTTGCTCGCGCCCGAAGAGCTTGTTCCGGAATTTGTCGGATACGCGCCGGGAACCGTGGCGGCAATATACCACCACCAGATCACGCCCACCACGATCGCGATAATGACGATCCAGACCGTTGCTTTTACCGTAGCTGTCATTTTTTTGTTAATCTTTTCTTTCGTTTCGTTCAACAGAATCGACCTTTCGAGCCCATGGGGGCTACGCACTTAGTATATCAGCCAGCTTCATGATGGCTCTATGAAGATGAGCGCAAAAAGCCCTAGACAAAATTTCTCGTTGTCCGATAAAATTCACTAATAATTCATGCGAAGAAAATTATTGTTATCCGTAACGTTTCCGGCGACTGCGTTCGCCCTTTTATTGTTCCGTCCACTCGTGACCATTTCTCTCGCACCTCTCGCGTCGGCGCCGGCTCCGGTCGCGGCAAGTATCTCGACGATTGCATCACTTGGGTCAATTACGCAGACCGCGCACGCTGCGGAGCCGCTTGGTGATCCCGCCCGGATTTCGATACCAAGCATTTTTTTGGATGATCCAGTTCAACCCCTCGGTTTAAATGCAAAAGGTGAGATGGATGTGCCAAGCAGCGGCACAAAAAATGTTGGATGGTATGAATATGGGACGATACCGGGCGACATCGGGAGCGCGGTGTTTGATGCGCACGTTTTTGCGGCATTCAGCAAGTTGAATCAGGTAAAAGTGGGGGACGATATTTATGTGATGGATGGAAACGGTGCGCAATCGCACTTTAGAGTTTACGAAACGGATATCTACACGCTCGCGAGCGTTCCCCTCAAGCGATTATTCAACGATGCAAGCGGTCGCTATCTCAATTTGATCACCTGCGCCGGTCAACTGACAGCGGATCATGCCACGTACGATCACCGGCTGGTGGTATACGCCGAGCTTGTAAAATAAAATTAGGCCGCGCCGCGGCGGCAGCGGCTATTCTACCCGCGTCGTGAAAACGACCAGCCGCTTGTCGTATTGATGCTGGGCCTCGATCCAGGTTCCCGTGCACGTGATTAAGTTTAAGTGGCTTGTGCTCGAGCTATTAAGAGCGCCATTAAGAAAAATGTCATTCGTCGGCGCATTATACGCTTTTATCGTTGTGGTGGTTACCACAAAACGCACCGTTCGTTGCTGAACATCGAGAACATCAACTTCATCGCCGGGCTTCAGCTGATCAAGATAAAAAAATACGGCATACGGTGACGTGACTTGATCAAGATGGCCCTCAATCACCGCGGTGCCAAGCGCGCCGGGCACCGGCCCATTTTTATACCAGCCGACCGTGAAAAAACTGCGGGTGACGGCCATAAGTCCGTCGCGCGCAATGCCAACCGGCTCTATCACTGCATCTACTTTAATAGAGGGGATCATGAGGCGGGCTGGACTGGCATTTTCTTCGAAAGAATATGTGGCGGTGGTGGAGGTCGGAATGGAACTCGCACGAGAACTCGTGACGTTGCTTGCCGCCGCCGCGTCGCGGTTCGTGGCTTGCGAAGCCCATCGTACAAGAGCCACGGCCGCGGCAAGAACGACCACTAACAAAAATGCTCTTTTCATCTCGCTTTCAGCATCGCGACCCACAGATGAACCGGGCATGAAATGCATCGAATATGCTACTCTAATATTATGGTTACCGTGCCTATAAATTACTGGGCAGTGCTCGCCGCGGCCGTGGCTCAAATCGTGCTCGGTTCGCTATGGTATGGCCCGCTTTTTGGCAAGTCATGGGCAGGCCTCATAGGATGGACGCCCGAAGCCATGGAGACGATGAAGCGCGACCCGAAAGGAAAAGCGAAAATGATGCGCGGTTACATTTTTATGGCCGTCGGTGCATTCCTGATGGCATGGATTTTGGACCACGCAATCATTTTTGCAAGCGCCTATCTTTTGATAACGGGCGTCGCGGCCGGACTCGCCGTCGGATTTTTGAATTGGCTTGGATTCATCGCGCCGATTTTATTGAGCAGCGTGCTCTGGGAAGGGAAGCCCTGGAAGTTGTGGTTCATTAACGCGAGCTACTATCTCGTTGGACTCCTCGTTATGGGGACGATCCTCTCTCTGTGGCGTTAGAAAGATTTACTCGACAAGAGGAGAATCGAATCCGAATATATTTTCGCGTCAGCGTTTTCCTGAAGGGCGCATTTTCGGCTGTTGAATCCTTGGGCGGCGTCCTCGCGTTCTTTGTGCCACTCTCGTATTTCACAGATTTTGTCGCTCGGTATGCGCAGGGAGAGCTCGCGGAGGATCCTGGAGATTATTTGGCAACCCACCTGCTGCATTTCGCTCATCAGTTCTCAATTACGAGCAGCGTCTTTATCGGAATTTATCTCTTGAGCCGAGGGTTGATCAAGTTGGGTTTGGTCATAGCGCTACTCAAGAATAAATTGTGGGCTTACCCCAGCTCCCTCGCGCTTCTCACGCTCTTTGTGTTGTACCAGATATATCAGATTACGGTGAGCTACTCGACGTTCATCACCCTGCTCACGCTGTTCGATTTAGTCGTCATGTGGTCGATCTGGAAGGAATACGAGGTATTGCGTTCCAGCCGGGGTTAAATTATTGCGCCATCATATAAGGCCACGGGAATTAATAAAAAACAACGCCGCCCTATTACGAGGCGGCGAAGGAACTGCGTCTGAAATATTTCTGTGCACCAAGGCCGAGGATCAGCAGGCACAGGAGCGCGGCTCCGCTCGGGTAAAAGCGGTCGCGCACAGCCCACTCTTTCCCGCCGAGAACCGTGAAGGCATTCGCGAGGAAGAACCCGACATAACTACTCATCGGAACTTCGTGCGGCTTCTGGTAGCAGTCGACGAGGAGGGGAATGGTCGCAATCCCTATCGCGGTAGTGCTCGCGATCGTTGCGACATAGGGTCCGGAGTGCACCCAGATGATCATACAGATCACGGCGAGGAGCGTGACCGTGGTTTCAAACCATTTCCACGTCCTCTCGCAGCATCGCCAGATGCACAGGGCCGTAACTCCGCTGCCGACCGTATAGATGACCGGCAGCCAGAAGCTGCCATGTTGGAAAGCGATGCTCGCAGCGACGATGCCGTCGAGCGTTGCCCAGAGGATCCACGTGGCAAAGTTTTGCTTCACGTTGCCCCGGAGGATCTCGCGGCACAGTGGTGGATACATCAGGATACCGATCAGGTTTCCCAGAAATCCAAACCAGTTCACGCGAACACCCCTTTCAGTAGAAATTTCAGAACGTTAGGATCTGGAGATGTGATAACTTATTGCCACTATTTTGTCAAGCTAATTATTTGATTACCAGCAATATCGCTGCCAAAGCTGCCATGCCGAAATCTTCGACAATCGTAATTTTTGTAAGAGGCACCTTAAGAAAAGTGCCGAGACATACACACTGGAATTCCTCATGCTTTGCGAGTTGAATAGCGACCCCCGCGCCGCTCAATACCATAATGATGATTTCCGCCCAGAGGAGTTGGGGATTTTGATAATTGATTATCATCGCAATGCCAAAGAAAAGTTCTATGAAAGGGTATACGTATCCATAGAAGAACACTTTCTTTGCGAGGATGTCGTATGTTGAATATCCGGCGGCGAATCCCTTGAGATCCATGATCTTGAATGCGGAGAATATCAGAAAAAATCCAGCCATAAAGTAACCAATCAGGTGATCTAGAAAAACAGGACCAAACCCATATTGAATAGTTGAGATGATAATGCTTGCGAGTAAAATGGAGCCGATGATTGCAATGAGCGGTAGATAGTTCTTCCACGTCAAAGAACCAAGGCCCCTGTCGTCAGAATGGGTGGTTTTTGTTCCCGCGAGAACAAGCGCCATGCCGCACTTTGGGCAGCGGCCCGGCTCATCGCGAACTATATCGGGATGCATGGGGCAGGTGTATTGCATGGCTTAATAATACGTCATTTTAAATCTAAGTTCTTATCCTGGAGCCACCCATCCTTACAGTCTGGGTTGGGTACACTACCCGGCGAGGCTCTTTGGTCTCTCAAGACTGTACTCTCCGGTCTAGTACCGCCACCGTTCAAGCCCTGTAAGCGTTCTTAGGGGGTCGTTGGAGGGGAGAATTGACCCGTCTCGGTCATGGGGATTTAAAAGTCTTCGTTTGACTGATTAATTGAGATGGTATTGAATTACTCTACATGGCAAAAAATAGTAGTGAATCAAATCTTGAAAAGAAGCTCGCTGCAATAAAAGTTATTGCGAAGGAGCTTGAGGAACTCAATGAAGAAGATCGTGCAGACGTTCTCTCTTTTGTCTTAAAGCAAGTGAAAATTGATGGTCCAATATTGAATGGAGATCATCCACTCCTAACTCCGCAGCCAAATTTCCCAATCGTTTCTGGCGGGAACGATACGACTATAAGCGAATCAATGGATGAATTTGTGAGCAAGAAAAAACCCGCTGACCTCTATCAACGCGTCACAGTCATCGCCTTCTATTTGAAATTTAAGGAAGGTAAAGACGAATTTAAAAATGCTGAAATGGACAAAATAAATACTGCCCAGGCGCGACAACCAAAAATTGGGAATATTGCTGACGTCATTGCTAAAGCTCAAAATCGTTATAGATTTTTGACAAGAGGTATTTCACCTGCGACTCATCAGCTTAGCATTCTAGGAGAAGAAATAGTTAGCGCATTGCCTAATCAAGATGAGGTAAAAAGAATTATCAAAGAGGGTAAACCTCAGCGGAAGAGGCGAAAACCGATAAAGAAAGCCAAAGCAGCTACTGACTAATTTTAAGGTTGCTTTTTCACGATGGAGCGATGTCGAATAAAATTTTAGATCGAAGCAAGTGGCCTAGTATTAAAAACGCGAGTTTTCTAAATGTTTTAGATGCAGTTGCAGACCGCTCTTACAAACGAAAGACAACCGAAGGTTATTTAGCGGCTCTGTTGATTTACCAGCAGTTGGTAGAGGAAATTGTTCGGATGCTCATCTGGAATTCTGAATTTTTGGTCGAATGTCGAATTTATCCATTTCAGATAAATTTTAGGAAACATGACGAAAAAATGTTTAGAGAATTGATGCGTGATCTGATGGTTTGCGTTAATTTTCCGCAAAAACAGAAATTGCTTTTTTATTGCCAAAAACTGAATAAAATAAGAAATTTGGGTGTTCACAAAATTACGCAACAAAAAAATCTTGCTGAAATACGTAAAACGGTTAAAGATGCGAGGATTATTTATTCTGATATATATAACTTGTTCATTCCCGCTCGTGATTATTTTCGTGTCATCTTCGGTCAACTTGAAAAAGAGAATCAAAGATAGAATCGGAACTTCAGGATTATTCAGGAAGAGAATTGACACTCCCCGGTCTTACTCGATACTGCGCTGACTGCTGCTGCCGGGCCTGGATTCGAACCAAGATACCCGCGTCCAGAGCGCGGAGTCCTACCATTAGACGACCCGGCAATTCATGCGCGCTATGAGTCGCGCCGCGTTGTAAGGGCAGATTATGCCAGCAAAATGCGCTGCAGTCGTATGGTACAATGAAAACATGCGCGATATCAAATCGCTCGGGCCGCTCATTGAAGAGCAACTCAAGTTACCGGTTGACCAAATTTCCATAATTAAATTGGTCGACATGCTCGTCTCGTATGCCTATAGCACCCGCGCGTCCGACGTCCATATCGAACCGGCCGAGGACCGCGTGCGCATCCGCTACCGCGTGGATGGCCTACTCTACGATGCTTTCCCGGACACGCCCGTTCACCCCGATCTGCACCCAGAAATCATCAGCCGCATCAAGGTTTTATCGGGTTTGCGCACGGACGAACACTTGCTGCCGCAGGACGGCCGCTTTCGCGTAAAAATCGAGGACTTCGGCGACGTCGACGTGCGCGTTTCCATCATGCCAACCTATTACGACGAGAACGCAATCTTGCGCGTTCTCGCCGGCACGCAAAATTTTGCTTTGAAAGACCTCGGCTTTTCCGAAATTGATCTCAAGAAAATCCAATCGGCCGTTTCGAAACCCTATGGGATGATTCTCGCGAACGGCCCAACCGGTTCGGGGAAGACGACAACGCTTTACACTATATTAAAGCAGCTCAACCGGCCGGAAGTTTCTATTATCACCATTGAAGATCCGATTGAATACTCGTTGCCTGGCCCCACACAGATTCAGACGAACGCCGAAGTCGGTCTCACCTTTGCCGCCGGTTTGCGTTCCATTTTGCGCCAAGATCCGAACATCGTGATGGTCGGCGAAATCCGCGATGAAGAGACAGCATCGATTGCGGTGAATGCAGCGCTCACCGGCCACCTCGTACTCTCCACCCTTCACACGAACGACGCCGCGACCACATTCCCACGCCTCCTCGACATGGGCGTCCCGCCATTTCTCGTCGCCTCCACCGTGAACGTAGCCATCGGGCAGCGCCTCATGCGCAAGCTCTGCCAAACCTGCAAAGTCGAACGCGAACTCTCGATGGAAGAGCTCGGCAGTTTGATGGAGATCATTCCCGAGGTCAGCCAGAAAATGAAATTCTTTGCACCGAAAGGTTGCTCGGAGTGCAATAATACTGGCTACACGGATCGCTTCGGCATCCATGAGATCATCGAGGTGAATGACGAGATCCGCGAAATTGTGATGAAGCGCGGCAATGCGCGCGAGATCAAAGCGGCCGCGATTCGGAACGGCATGACCACAATGATTCAAGACGCGCTTTCAAAAGCTTCGCAGGGATTCACGTCGGTGGAAGAAATTCTACGCGTGATTCATGAGTAACCAGAAGTCAGCCGGGCTGCTTTCTAAAATTTTTGACCGCATCACCGTCCAGGAGCGGATCAATTTCGCGCGCCACCTCGCGCTCGTCATCAAGGCGGGCCTCCCGATTTATGAAGGTCTTAAGATTATCCAAACGCAAAGCACCTCAAAAGTTTTGAACAAGGTGGTTGGGGAATTGATGGAGAGCGTGAATAGTGGAAAATTTTTGGCAGAAGGGTTGCAGCGGTATGAACACTTGTTCGGCCCGTTCTTCATCAATATTGTGCGCGTCGGCGAATCGAGCGGGACGCTTTCAAAAAACCTTTTGTATCTTGCCGAGGAATTGAGGCGAGAAAAAGAATTAGAAACAAAAGTGCGTTCAGCGATGGTTTACCCGCTCGTGATTCTCGTTGCAACGCTTGGCGTCGCGGGGTTCCTTACCTTCTACGTGTTTCCCAAACTCGTCCCCGTTTTTGGCAGCCTGAACATTCAGCTGCCGGTCACGACGCGCATCCTCCTTGCGATTCTCGACTTCCTTCGCAACTACGGCTTCGGGGCGCTCGTTGGTGTGGCCGCGCTCGTCGTCGGCGTTCGGGTCCTCATAAAAAAAGTGGCGCCGGTGCGATACATTATCGATGAATCACTCGTCTTTATTCCGGTCGTTTCCGACCTTACGGTGAGCGTGAATATGGTGAACTTCGCGCGCGTCCTCGGCCTGCTCTTGAAGAGCGGCGTAAAAATTGTCGAAGCGCTTGAGATTACGAAAAATACGTTCGGCAATTTGGTGTACCAACGCATCTTGCATCTGGCAGGCGACACCATGAAGCAAGGAGGCGAACTCGGCAGCTATTTGATGCAAAAAAAACGCTACTTCCCGCCGCTCGTTTCGGGCATGGTGCGCATCGGCGAGAGCACGGGCAACCTCGAAGAAAACCTAGAATATCTTTCCGAATATTATGACGACGAAGTCGATACGAAGCTTCACTCGCTCACGTCGCTTATCGAGCCGCTCATGCTCCTCGTGATGGGCTTGCTGGTAGGATTCGTCGCCCTCTCTATTATTACGCCGATCTATTCCATTTCGCAGGGCATCCACTAATGAACGGATCGCGGCGCGGCACGAGCTTAATAGACCTGATGCTTTCGATCGCGATCATCGCCGTGCTTTTTGGTGGCATTTATCTTGTTTATTTTTCACTCTTGACCGCGATTGGAAATATCAGCGTGCGGACGGCGGCGGCCTCTGCCATGCAGGCCGAGATCGAAATGATCCGCAACCTGCCCTATACGAGCGTAGGTACGGTGGGCGGCGTACCTGCCGGAGTTATTCCTCAAACACAGGCGGTTGTTTTCGGGAAATATACATTTAATCTTCAGACCACAATTAGGAATATTGACGATCCCTTGGATGGCACTGTGAGCGGTTCGCCGTCGCCGGTAGATACTGCGCCTGCCGACTATAAACTTGTTGCCATCCAGACGACCTGCCCGCTGTGTTCAGATTTTGTTTCGGTTGAAGTTACAACGACCATCGCACCAAAAAATTTGGAAAGTGCGCCGACGAACGGATCGCTCTTTTTATATGCAATCAACGCCAACGGGGATCCCGTTCCTGACGCGACCATACACGTGGTAAACGCATCCGTTACGCCCTCGATCGATTTAGTCGACACGACGAACATGAGCGGAGTCTTGCAGTTGGTAGGTGTGCCAACAAGCACCTTGCGATACCACATCACGGCAACAAAGGCAGGTTATTCAACTGACCAGACCTACGCGCCGGGTGCAGCTTCAAACCCGAATCCGGTTAAGCCCGACGCAACGGTCGTCGCGCAAGGCCTCACGAGCGTTACCTTCGCGATCGATCAACTTGCCAATCTGACGATAAATGCGTCAGATAATCGATGTGTGGCGACGAGCAGCGTGCCATTCACCCTCCGGGGTGCAAAATTGATTGGCACGAACCCAAGCACCTTTAAGGTGTCGATGAATGGCACGACGAACGCGCAAGGATCGTTCACGACGTCGTCACTTGAATGGGACGCCTATACAATCGGCCTTGGAACGAGCAGTCGCATTCTTGCAGGGACGATTCCACTCAATCCGCTCGTTGTGGATCCAGCGTCGAGTTCGACCTTCAAACTCATCGTCCAGTCGGGAGCTACCCCCTCGCTCCTCGTCATCTTGCGAGATTGGTCAACCGGCGCATCGATTTCGAATGCGAGCGTGACGATTACGAGGAATGGTGCTTCGCAAACGGCTACGACGGGCCATGCGTTTGTTTCAGATACTGCATGGAGCGGTGGCCAATATTCTTCGAAGAGTGCAGGATTGAGCGCGAACGGACAACTTACATTATTCACGAATGCTTCGGGCACGTATGACATCAATACCAACGATTGGTTTATCTCGCAGACGATCGACCTCGGCGGTTCCCATGAAACGCTCTACGGCATCAACTGGAATCCTACGTCGCAACCCGCTGGCGCAAGTGTTTCTTTCCAGCTCGCAGCAAATAATGATAATGCGACGTGGAATTTTATCGGGCCAGATGGCACCGCAGCAACGTATCTCACGAGCTCGACGCAAACCATGCCGGCCGCGCTCTCGGGAAAGCGTTATCTTCGCTATCAAGTGTATTTGAATACGACCGATGGGACGGTAGCGCCAACGCTCGACGACGTAACGTTTGAATTTAATGCTGATTGCGTGCCGCCGGCGCAGGCGTTGTTTACGGGCCTGGTGCAAAACGGAACGTACGCTATTGATGTATCGGCGCCGGGCTATGCTTCGGCGACCAGCAGTAAAACGGTTGGTTCTGACGCGACCTCGACAGACCTCTACTTAATACATTCTTAATAACTATGCGAAGCGCAAATAGTAAAAAGGGATTTTCTCTGATCGAAATACTCATCGTGGTCGCGGTGGCGACTTCTATTGTGCTTGTGGTGAGCAAGCTTGGTTCGAATACGTCGGTTTTAAATACGCTCGTCAGTCGTGAGCTGCAATCGAAAGCTGATATCGAGCAGACACTGCAGATCGTGACCACGGAAATCCGTTCAGCAAGTCCATCCGCGTCGGGTGCGTTTCCCTTAATTTCGGCTGCGACGAGTTCATTCTCCTTTTATTCGAACGGTGGCAATAATGGCGTTGCGAAAAGGGTCCACTACTACCTTGCTACGTCGACCATCTATCGTGGCGTAGTCCAACCAACGGGGACACCGGCGACGTACCCAACCTCGAGTGAAATCCTTACCGCGCTCATAAGCGGCGTAGTTGTACCGACCTCATCACCGCTTTTTACCTATTACGATACGGAATATACCGGCACGCAAGCGGCTATGACTTCCACCGCCGACGTGACGGCGATACGGCTCGTGAAGATCAGTTTCTCGGCGACCGTACAGCCTGCCCAGTCGCCGGCGCCGGAATATTTTTCCCGCTTTGCGGATATAAGAAATTTACGGAGCAACTAACGGAAAACGCTTCCTCTATGAATATGAAGAAACAACAATCAAAAGGCCAAATCGCTGTCGAGCTCTTGTTCCTTTCTGCAATGATCGCTTCACTTATCACGGGATTCGTTTCTCTGGCATCGTCATTGCTGGAAATTTCAGTACGGGCCCAAAACAAACTTCAGGCGGCGGCGATCGCTGAGGCGGGGATCGAGTACTACCGTTGGCATCTCGCCCATGCGCCACAAGATTTTACTGATGGCACCGGCGGGGCTGGGCCGTATGTTCACCAGTATTACGATAAAGACGGCGTCCTCGTGGGTGATTTTTCGCTCGACATCATTCCGCCGGCAACGGGTTCGAATGTGGTTACCATCACGAGCACGGGTAAAGTTATTGCAGATTCTTCAGTGCAGAAAATTATTCGGGTGCGCATGGCAAACCCATCTTTCCTCGATTATTCACTATTATTAGATGGAAATGTTTATTTTGGGCCAGGCACGATAACCTATGGCACGATTTTCGCAAACGGCGGGGTTCACTTTGATGGCGTGGCATATGGACCCGTGCAGAGTGCCGTAAGCACGTGGAATGATCCGAACAATGCCAATAAGAATGAGTGGGGTGTTTATACCACGGCATCATCTTCGGATCCGCAACCGCCGACCACCCCGCCGCTTCGCGCAGACGTTTTCACTGCCGGCCGCTCTTACCCGGTACCCGCAGTGGATTTTACGCAAATCGTGCAAACGCTTTCATCGCTCAAATCGCGCGCGCAGGCGAGTAATACCTATTTTGGTCCGAGCAACGCTTTCGGTTACGAGTTGAATCTTGCTACATCCGGCATTTATTCGGTGTATAAAGTGACTTCGATCACGGCCCCGCCGAACGGTTGTACGAATACCAGCCATGAAGCGGGCTGGGGAATCTGGAGCGTAGGTACAAAAACATTTTTCGCGAGCGGTACGATCCCCCAAGACGGAGGTGTATTTTTTGCGGAAGATGACTTATGGGTGAAGGGGCAAATAACCAATAAGCACATTACGATTGCCGCTGGCCGTTTCCCGGTGAATCCTTCAACCTATGCCAACATCATTGTGAATAGCAGCACGCTCTACACGAGCTACAACGGCTCCGACAGCATCGCTTACGTCGCACAAAATAATTTTAACGTCGGGCTTTACAGCGAAGACGACCTTCGTATTGATGGTGTTATCGTCGCGCAAAATGGTCGGGTCGGCCGCTACTACTATTCGCCGCCGAACGCCCAAAACAATTCCAACAAATGTGGCCCAACCGTAACGCGGACGCGGATCACAATGTTCGGCTCGATCATGAGTGGCGGTCAATATGGTTTTGGCTTTGATGACAGCACGGGCTATCAAGAGCGCAATATTATTTTCGATCCCAACTTGCGTGGGAACCCGCCGCCATATTTCCCCGTGCTTTCAACGCAGTACGTGCCGATGTCATGGGAAGAGGTACAATAGAGAGAATGTCTGAGCGCAAAGGATTCACTATCATTGAACTCATTGTCGTGATAGCGCTTATCGCTATCCTCGCCGGTGTTTTTATCAATGCGGCCCGACCGGGTGAGCAGCTTGCGAGCGCGCGGAATACGACGCGAAAGAATGAACTTACGGTAATTCGCAACGCGATCAGTCAAAATATTGCTGATCAGGCGACGGGGCAATTTTCTTGCTCTTCCGGGCCAATTCCATCTTCGACCGCCCTTATGACTAGCCAGGCAGGCCCCGGAAATTACGATATTGCATCATGCATTATCTTGCCGTCCGGTGGCTACGGCATTTTTACGATGCCCTTCGATCCCGCCACATCGACTTCGTATTACAACTCCGTCACAGATTACAATAGCGGCTACGCGATCATGCAAAACGCTTCAGGAACTATCACGATCACAGCCCCCAATGCCGAGCTCGGGCAAACAATATCAGTTACGCTCCACTAAATCGTTATCGCTCGCTCGCCGGCTACTCTGCTGCGGGGAGCAAGACTGGCCCATAGGTCGCAAGAATTGATGAGCCACTCTTCGCATTCATTTGATAGTAGTAGGGCTGATTAAGTGTGTTATCAACAAGTTGGATCGTGTATGGGCCAACGGTATCAATATCATTTTGTTTGAAAACAACGGTCCACGGGCCGTCAGCGGAATTCGCGCGATACACTCCAGCCGTTGTTGCCTGCGCCGGAATATTTTGCCAACCAATTTCAATTTTTTGATTAATATGTTGCACCCAGAAGCTGCCGGCCGGAGGATACCCGTACCCAGAAAGTTGAATCTCTGGACTGTAGTAGGGGATGCCTTGGGGGCTGGAACTCGCCGAAGGCGTACTCGTCGGTGTTGAAGTTGGTGTCTGCAGCGTTGAAGTTGGCGTGGAGGTCGGACTTGTGCTTGGTAAAGAGCTTGTCGGCGACGAGCTAGGGCTTGATGCGGGTGGCGGCGTGGTGGGCGGCGTCGAAGTCACAACAATGGGCGTCGTTGAGGTCGAAACCCAGGTGATTACTTGGCCAATGGTCGTTGTGCCATTCACGCCTTGCCCTGTGAGATTTCCAACTGCCTGAATGGAGAATGAATATTCGGCGAAAGAAGAGGAGCCGATATTGAATGAGGCCTTTCCTGATGCGAGATCGTTTTGAGTGAGAGCAATCTGCTTCCAAAGCAACCAAAGGGAGTCTGGCTTACCTTTTAGACGGCGCAAAATATTCAACGCAACCGTGCCATCGGGGAGATTTTGCCATTCGATACGGAACATATTGCCCGTTGTCGATGCTTGGACGAAAAGGCCCACGCTCGGTGGCGGAGGAACGTGCGGCCCCTGCGCCACGTTCGCGTTGCTTCCTAAATCGTGGGGCGTAACTTGACTCCCGTTGTAGAGCGTCCAGAAAAAAAGTCCGCCCACAACGATAAATGCGCCAAGCAAAATTGCGATAAATTTTTTACTCATGAAAGCTGCTCGATGAGCGCGACTTCGAGCGGCACAACCACGAAGGGCGAGTAGCGCATTTCAGCATAGGCGCGGATCAGGATGCGAATGAATTTTACGAGGAATACTGCATCTGCCGCGGCGGAAAGTTTTGCGAGACCAGCAACTTCATCTTTCGTAAGTTCTTTTTCAAATATGGCACCGAGCGCGGGATTCACTTTTAGCGAAAGGACTTTCCGCAAGTAGTGGATAAGGTCCTTCGTAAACTGCACCAGGTTGTAGCCGTCGTCATTCAGCGTCGCAATGAATGCGAGACTCGCCTTGGCATCCCTCGCAATAATAAGAGTAGCAAGGTCATGGATTTTCTTGAGGCCGGTTCGCCCGATGGCTCGCTCAGCCGTTTCGAGATCAATCGCGCCACCGAGCGATGCGATTTGATCAAGGAGGGATTCAGCATCGCGGGCGCTTCCTTCGCCCGCCGCGGCAATAAGCTCCAGCGCTGCTTCATCAATTTTAATTTTTTCAGCTTTCGCGACGGCTGCCAGTTTTTCCATCATCGCCGCCTTGGTCAGTTTTTTGAAGGTGAAGCGTTGCACGCGTGAAGTGATCGTGGGCGGGACTTTTTCATATTCCGTCGTCGCGAGAATGATCGCCGCATGCCGCGGAGGTTCCTCCAGCGTTTTTAAAAGTGCATTGAATGCAGCACCGGTCAGTTGGTGTGCCTCGTCAATGATATATATTTTGTAGGGCCCGGCGGCGGGGGACGTCGCAATATTTTCCTTCAGATTGCGGATCTCATCGATCCCGCGGTTCGAGGCAGCATCAATCTCAATAACATCGAAAGAATTTTGCGCATCGATTTCACGGCACGAGCGGCATTCGTTACAGGGCTCTCCCAATTTTGCAAATGTGGGGTCGTCGCGGCGCTTTTCACAATTCAGCAACTTGGCGAGGAGGCGAGCGGTCGTCGTTTTTCCGGTACCCCGCGGCCCATGGAAGAGATACGCCTGGCCAAGGCGCCCAGCCTTCGCTGCATTTTTGAGGATCAAAACATTCGTCTCTTGCCCCAACACCTCATCAAATTTTTTGGGACGATACTTTCGGTAAAGTGCCTGCGCCATGTCTCCAAATTATACCGAGCGGGCAGAGAAAAATGAAGCATGATCGTTGATTTCGAGGCCTTTCTCGCGTATCATGCTAAAGGTGTACGAGCTAAAGACGCAAAACTTTACGGGCCCCCTCGAGAAGTTGTTAGCGCTCATCGAAGCCGAAAAGATGGAGATCGGCGAGGTGAGTATGGCGAAGGTTACCGACGATTTTTTTAAATACCTCGAGAATTTTCGCTCCGGTGGCGGTGAGGGTGAAGAAAAATTCCGTGTCGACCTGCGGGTCTTGGCAGATTTTATTTCGGTTGCGAGCAAGCTCATCTTTTTGAAGTCGAAGTATATCCTGCCAGGCCTCGCTCTCACGGCTGACGAAGAGGCCGATATCAAAGAGCTCGAAATTCGCTTGCGCCATTACCAGGCGTTGAAGCCGGCGCTCGCGGCGCTCAACAAATTATGGCGGGCGAACCATCGGTCATACAGTCGGCCCTATTTTTTGGATCGCGCCATGGGTGCCCAGGCCGGCCAATCATTATTTTATCCTGGACCACATCTTACGATCGAAGGCCTTACCGCCGCCCTCGCCAAAATTTTTGACACGGTGACGGCTTATTCTTTCGAGACGGAAACGATTAAAGAAAAAATCATAACGCTCGAGGAAAAAATTTCCGAAGTGATCGGGCGCATCCAAAACGAAGGTGATCTGCATTTCCGCCACCTGTCGGGTGAAAAATCGAGGGGCGAAATGATCGTATTGTTTCTTGCAATCCTTCACCTTGCGCGCGAGCAGCTCATCATTTTGGAACAGGTGGATAATTTTTCTGATATAATGGTCAAGCAAAACGCCGCCGCTTAATGATTTTTTAATTAAAATCTATGGAAAATTTGGAAAAAAAGTTGGCGTCGCTTGAGGCATTGCTTTTTGTCCACGGCGAGCCAGTTTCTTATAAAAAGATTGAAGCGGCATTGGGGTTCGAGCAAGGGGAAGGCGAAACGACGGCGATCGAATTGGGAAGACGCCTGGCGGAGGACTCGGCGCGGGGCGTTGCCCTGATTATCGATAAAGAAAAAGTGCAGTTGGCAACCAAACCGGTGTTCAGCAAGATTCTTGAAGATTTTGTTAAGGAGGAGGTGAGTGAGGAGCTCACGCCCGCGAGCCTCGAGGCGCTCGCCATCGTCGCGTACCTCGGACCGATTTCGCGCGCGAAGCTTGAATATTTGCGCGGCGTTAATTCAATAGTTATTTTGCGGAGCTTGATGATCCGCGGCTTAATCGAACGTTTTCCGGATCCTGAACACCCCTCCGGCTTCCTCTACCGGCCGACCTTCGACCTCATGAAACACCTCGGCGTTTCGGCTGAAAAAGATCTGCCCGACTTCTCGAAATTCCGCGATCTCCTGAAAGTTTTTGAGCACGAGAATCAGCCATCAAGCGTTGCCCCATCGGCCAACCCTCATGGATAATCACGCCGGAAAATTTATTTTTCTTGGCGCCGTGATCATCGGCGTCTTTGTTTTGCATTTATTCTCTGGATTGCCTGCCAATTCTGCCGCAGAACAATCGGCCCCCAACGCCGGTGGCGCCATTATCGAAACGCCGCGGTTCGTTTTCCCTCCAACCGCCGTTTCAGCTGACACTTCGGCAGCATCAGGCGCACCGAGTTCAATGTCGGTGCCCGCAAATACCAACGCGACAACGATGCCGACCGTGCACGCGGTTGCTTGGCTTATCGCCGACGCACGCGATGGCAAACTCATCGCCTCATCAGAAATGAATCGCCGCTGGCCAACCGCATCGCTCGCGAAGCTAATGTCGGCCACTATTTTACTTGATAAAATTCCGCTCGACGCGCAGATAACGGTGACGCCGGAGGTATTCGCAACAGATCCCAATGAATTCAATCTCGCTATTCATGGGAAATATGTCGCCCTCGACCTGTTGCGGGCAATGCTCTTGCCCTCGTCGAACGTTGCAGCGGAAGCAATTGCCAATTACTACGGGCGCGACGCATTTATCACCGAAATGAATGTGCGGGCGGCAGCATGGGGAATGACAAACACTCATTATGATGACCCGTCCGGCATTTCCGCGGGGGATGAATCAACGCCCGCCGACTTGGCGGCATTGGCGACGGAGATATATGCGCATTATCCGCAGATCCTCTCAATTTCTCGCTCGCAACAGTTTGTGATTATGGACCACGCGACCGGAAAAACATCAACGCTAAAGAGTATCAACACATTTGCGGGGCAAGCGGATTTTGTCGGTGGAAAAACCGGGCATACCGAAGAAGCGGACGGCAATCTGCTCTCTCTTTTTACCTATGCCAACCATCCGGTCGTGATCATTGTCTTGGGGAGTGGCGCCCGTTTCGAAGATACGGCGGCGCTTTATAATTGGTATAAGACTGCCCTAGCCACCCTTTAACCATTCAATGATCCTCGAGCAAACCGTACGCGTCATAGTACTTACCACCATCGCATTTTTTGTGGCCCTGTTGGTGACGCCATTCTGGTATCGATTCTTAAAGAAACAGCATTTTGACAAGCAGCTCCGAGAAGAAGCCGCAGCTCCGGTTTTTTTTGAGCTGCACAAAAAGAAAGTAGGAACACCGACGGGTGGAGGCGTGATCATTTGGTTCACGGCGATCGCCCTCGCGGTCGCGTTCGGCATCATGAACAAAATTTTCGATGGCAATGTTTGGGGCTATCTCAATTTTATTAATCGCAGCGAAACATATCTGCCGCTCGCCGCACTATTGCTCGCCGCCGTCGTTGGTCTGGTCGATGACTGGCTTGGTGTCCTGAAGCTGGGCGGCGCGCCCGGCGGGGGACTCAAGGTCCGCCAAAAATCAATAATCTACCTCGCGATCGCAATCCTCGGGGCCTGGTGGTTCTATTACCGCCTCGGGTGGGACACCATCAACATCCCATTTTTTGGCAGTTACGAAATCGGCTGGTGGTACATCCCCATTTTTATTTTCATAATTTTCGCAAGCGCATTTTCGGCGAACGAAACCGATGGGCTGGATGGCCTCCTCGGCGGCTCATCACTCTTCGCATTTTTTGCGCTCACCACCGTCGCATTTGTCTTGCATCGATTCGATCTCGCCGCCTTCGGCGGCGTCATGATCGGCGCCCTGCTCGCATTCTTATGGAACAATATTTACCCGGCGCAATTTTTCATGGGCGACACTGGTTCAATGTCGCTCGGGATCACGATCGGCATCATCGCCATGCTCACGAATACCGCATTGCTCCTGCCATTTTTTGCCTTTATATTAGTAGTGGAATCGCTTTCGGTCATCATCCAAATAATCTCCAAAAAATTACGGCACGGCAAAAAAGTGTTTCGCTCGTCGCCGATCCATCACCACTTCGAAGCGCTCGGCTGGCCGGAGTCGCAGGTCACGATGCGCTTCTGGATTATCTCAGCACTTTTCTGCGCGCTCGGGCTCGTGATCTTTTTCCTGTCGGTCGCGTTCTAGGCGAACAATTATAGGCGCGCCCGTTGTTTTTCATATTCTCGTAAGAATATTTAGGAATATTGACGATGCAGCGAAAGCTGCTATACTGTGTCGGTATGCCAGATGAACTGATGACGTATCCCGCCGAAGCTTCCCGCGAAATGATAGACGCGGGGGTTTTTTATGGACGGAAAAAGAGCAAAACGAATCCAAAAATGCGCGCGTTCATTTTGATGAATCGCGCCGGGATTGAAATTATCAACCTTGAAAAATCGGCTCGGGCGATTGAAGAAGCGGCGGCCTTCATTAAAGAAAAGATCCGCCAGAACGGCCTCGCGCTCTTGGTCGGCACGAGTCCCGCGTCGGAGCCCGCAATCATGCGCCTGGCGCAAGAATTCAACCTTCCCTACGTGACCAATCGATGGATCGGCGGAACGATCACGAATTACAGCATCATCGCAAAGCGCGTCGCACACTTGAAAAAGTTGCGCACGGATTTTGCATCGGGTGCACTGGAGAAATATACAAAAAAGGAACGCCTGGAAATGGAGCGTGAAATGCACCGCTTAGAAGAACTGATGGGTGGACTCGAAAATTTGACCCGCGAGCCGGACCTCCTCATTATGGCGGATCCCGGCATCCATAAGACGGCGGTCAATGAAGCCCGCCGCCGCAAAATTCCCGTGGTTGCACTGGCCAACGTTGACGCGAATCCAGATGAGATCGACTATCTCATTCCCGGGAACGACAAGGCAAAGAAAAGCATTGACTGGTTTTTCGAAAAAGTGGAGGGGGCGATCCGACAGGGAATAAGCATGCGGGCTGCTCCGGCTCCAGCAGAGCAAACGCCGAGCGAACCAGTAAAGTAAAATTAAAAAATTATTAAACGAAACTTGACAACAATGAAAAATAAAAAAGAAGCGACGGCGGAATCAGTGCAAGCGCTGCGCGAGATGACCGGCGCGGGCGTGATGGACTGCCGGAAAGCACTCATGGACGCTCAAGGCGACATGGAGGCGGCAAAAAAATTGATCCAGGAGAAAGGGCTTTCGAAAGTCGAGAAGCGTGCGGGGCGCGAAACAGGCGCTGGCTTGGTGCATGCTTACACGCACAACGGCCGCATCGGCGTGCTCGTGGAGCTCCGGGCCGAGACGGATTTTGTGGTCCGTTCCGAACCGTTCCAGGCACTCGCGCATGAATTAGCGATGCAGATTGCGGCAACAAAGCCCGCAGATGTGGAAGCGCTTCTTGCCCAACCCTTCATTAAAGATGAATCGCACACGGTCAAAGACCTCGTGAATAATGTTATCGCGAAAGTCGGGGAAAATATTTTAGTTCGGCAATTTTCGCGGATTGAAGTCTAGTGGAATAGAGGTATAATAGAGTTGCCTTATGGTGCTATTTATTTTCATGAGCCTGCTCATGGTATCGCTTTCGGCGATGCTCTATCTTTTTGTGCGTGCATTGCCTCGGGTGGGAGAGGAACCAGCGGCAGCTTACGTCGGCGGCATTGCCCACGCATGGCGACGCTCGGAGATTCCTGAAAAAATCGACGCGTTCGTAAATGACTTTCTTCTCAAATCTCTGAGGAAACTGAAGGTGGTGATTTTAAAGCTCGACAACAACTTGAGCCGTCATCTGCAGCGCATCAAACCAAAGACCGATATGAGACAGAGCAGTATTGATTTTAAGGAAATCGCAGAGCAGAATAAGGAAGGCGAGCGGACCAGTCTTTAAGGAGTCGCCAGGAAAGGCTCTTTGGATGCCGGCGATCTCGCAAAAATTTTGTAAATGCGCAGGTGGCGGAGCGGCCAATCGCAACGCGCTGTAAACGCGTCGCCCTTTCGGGCTACGGGGGTTCGAATCCCTCCCTGCGCACAAAAACTAGACGAAGGAATTCTTGAGATAAATTTTGTTACCCAAAAAGGTGACCAAAAAGCCGTTAATGAGTGCTCTTAGGTGTGAGTGTTTGACGGGATCCGACCCGCAGTAATGGACTAAGTTATGAATGTTTCTCTCGGCTAATCTTTGAACTAAGGCTGGCACATCTTTTTCGTTACCAATCACATCGACATCGTGTTCTGTATAGCCTCTCTCGATAAGGCCACCGACAATCGTGAGATGTAATCCTGACATACAGGGCCGAACCTCCTCAGCGGTGATTCGATCCCATTTTTTCCGCAAGAAATGAGTAAGTCCGTGCCCGAACACCTTTGACCCAAATCTACAGACTTTACAAGAGGAAGTGTGATAACAGTGCGGTATCATTCCTTCATTAAAGCATGAAAAAATATAAGCGGCTCCGCTGAAAGAGGCACACAAGGGCTTTCTCAGTGCTCATTGATACTGCACGTAAATCGGTTGCGGCGCCAGTTTGAAAACTTCCGCCGGCGTCATGAGGTGCCCAGCGCGCGCATCATTTTTATAGAAAAGCTTGATGCCAGTAAATTGGACTGGGTAGGCCTGCACGAAATCGTGGTAACTCGTAATCTTCTTTGATATAGAACCAAATCCATCCATATTCATCACGATCTGTACTTCGGGAAGTCGTATGATCTTTGCTGAATTGGTGACCATGGCCTGCGTGAAGCGGTGCACCACGAGAACCTTGGGCGGCAAATTATTTTGGCGAACGAGGTTGGCAAGATATTGCGCGACAAAATTGATATCGGCGGCATCGAGCGAACCGATCACGGTTCCAGGGCGAGCCCCGCCGTGCATGGCAAACTCGGGATCAAGCGCGAGATGGACCTGCGGCAGTTTTAGGTATTTTTCGAGCAGGGGGATTTCGGTTTGCACGTTACTCAAGCCGACCTGCACGTCGAGAATCACGATGCCGTTCGCTTGCGCCGCCATCTGGATGGCTTTTTGAATTTGGCTATCGGGCATGCGCGCGCGATATTTGCCGTCGGTTCCCGCACTCGCCTGCGCCGTCACGGCAATGTATTCAATAGCAGGCAGCGTCGGCGTTGAGGTGTCGGCGGCCTGCCACAGGGCACTCGTACTCGCGAGCATCTGCAAGACTTGCGCCGGCGGATATTCACCCAACACGCCCATTTGCGCAGAATAGAAATTACCGTAGTAGGCGACGATGCGCCTAAAAGGCAGAATGGCGCCACCATTGGGATACACCGTTTTGACCGGCCACCCGACGGGGATCGTCGAGGTGGTAATAATAGTAGAAGATGGCGTAGAGCTTGTCGCCCTTATCCTTTGGATATGTTGGATGGTGGTCAGGTTCGCCAATTGTAAAAGTTTCGCATCGTATGCGGCCTGATCGAGTGGGGGATATACCGGCGCCAGTGCCGTCCCTGGCGTGCCGGTTGGGGTCGCCGTACCCGTCGCGCCTGCCGTATTCGTCGCGTTCGCCGAATCAGCATTTCCAATCATGATCGCGCGCGGAAATTTCGCGAGCGTAAAGACGATCAAAAGAAAGGCGCATGCGCCTCCGGCAAATGCAACCAAAACCTTCTTGCTCATCTTTTGCATTCTCGCCTGTATTGCAGATTTATTCAACCTCTTTTATATTGTTGTGAGAGGAGATCATAATGCTTCGTCTTGAGCTAAAAGAAGATTACCGCGCGAAACTTCCGCCGCAGTTCCACCAGGCAATCGACGACATGGCGGTTGGGTTCGATGGGTTACGGGAGACGGTTGAAGAGCTGAACGTGAAGGCGCTCCCGGAGGATCCTTTTCAGGAATGGCGTGGCGCGCTGTTCTATAAAGGAATGATTATCGGTACCATCCGGGCGAGCTAGACAAAACAGCAGTCATCAGATTTAAGGGACGAGCAATCGTCCCTTCTTGCTTCAAGCGGGGGCGTTTGATATAGTAATCCGCAATGAGGCGTCATCCAGGCCTTTTTTTAACGATTATTGTAGTCGTCGCAATTGCGGCCGGATTCTTTGTTTATCCAGGCGGAGTCAGTTCAACATGGCGACCGTGGCACCTCGGGCTTGATCTTGTCGGCGGCAGCCATCTCGTATATCAAATCGACCTCTCGAAAGTGAATACGGGCGATCAGGATTCGGTTATTCAGGGTTTGCGTGACGTAATCGAAAAGAGAGTAAATCTTTTTGGGGTGAGCGAGCCGCAGGTTTACACCGCACAGTCTGGGAACCAAGCGCAGCTCATCGTTGATCTTGCGGGTGTCAAAAATGTGAGCGATGCCATCAACGAAATTGGCCAGACGCCGTCCCTCGATTTCCGCGAGGTTGAGCAAGCAACGAGCTCTACACAGCCGCAATATATTTACACCAACCTGACGGGGGAATATATCACCGGCGCCCAGCTTGCCTTTGACCCGAACACGGGAGCGCCACAGGTTCAAATCACGTTTAACAACGCCGGCGCAACCATTTTTGAAAAAATCACTGCGGCGAATGTCGGTAAGCCACTCGCGATTTTTTTGGATGATCAGTTGATCGAAGCGCCCGTCGTGCAGCAAGCAATCAGTGGCGGGAAAGCCGTGATCAGCGGTAATTTTACGCTTGATACGGCCCGGACACTCGTCGAGCGCTTCAACGCCGGCGCCCTTCCCGCACCGATCACGTTGATCAACCAGCAAACCGTGAGCCCCACGCTCGGCGCACATTCTTTAAACAAGATGATTGTCGCCGCCATCGCTGGAACGCTCATCGTGATGCTCTTTATGCTCTTCTATTACCGGCTACTCGGACTTTTTGCTTCACTCGCACTCATTATCTATATCGTGCTCACGCTCGGTATTTTCAAAATCGTTCCAGTTACCTTGAGCTTGTCAGGCCTGGCCGGCTTCGTCCTCACGATTGGCATGGCGGTTGATGCGAACATCCTCATCTTCGAGCGCATTAAAGAAGAATTAAAACGTGGCTTGCCAAAGCACTCGGCGATCGAAGAGGGTTTTCGCCGGGCCTGGCCTTCGATCCGCGACTCCAACGCGTCCACTATTATTACGGCTGTTATTCTTTATTATTTCACCTCGAGTTTTGTGCAAGGTTTTGCGCTCACGCTGCTTATCGGTGTCCTCGTAAGCTTGTTCAGCGCGATTACCACCACGCGGCTTTTCCTGCGCGCCTTCCTGAAAGATGCAAAACCACACCATGCTTAACATTGTTGGCAAAAAAGGGATTTGGTTCACAATTTCAGGCATCCTCATAGCGGCCTCGATTTTTGCGATCGCGCTTTACGGATTCCAACAGAGCCCAGAATTCCTTGGCGGCTCGTTATGGGCGTTTAAGATTGAGGGAAATACGCCGTCGCTCCAAACCGTTCAGGATTTTTTTGCCAACAACATGAAAATTCAGGGAGCGCAGGTCACCATGAATACCAGCGATCAATCTTTCCTCGCGCGGTTCAATGCGGTGAGTGAAAACACGCACAAACAATATCTTAATCTTACCCAAAACGAGTGGCCGTCATTCAGCGAATTAAGTTTTTCATCGATCGGGCCATCGGTTGGCGCAGGACTTAGAAAAAATGCGATGGTCGCAATCGTCCTGGTGATCATCGGCATCTCAATATATGTCGCATACGCATTCCGTAAGACATCGCGCCCGGTGAGTTCGTGGAAATATGGCTGGGTCACCCTCCTCACCCTCTTCCACGACGTCTGCATTCCGGCCGGACTCCTCGCGGTGCTCGGCCATTTCGCGCACGTCGAGATCGATACGAATTTTATCGTCGCGTTACTCGTCGTGATGGGCTTCTCGGTGCACGACACGATCGTCGTGTTTGACCGCACGCGCGAAAATCTCGTGACGCGCCGGGGCAAATCATCGTTTGCAACCATCGTGAACGACAGCGTGAACCAATCGCTCGCGCGTTCGATCAATACTTCACTCGCCCTTATCTTCGTGCTTCTCGCGATGTACTTCGTGGGACCCGCCGACCTCAAATATTTTGTCCTGACGCTCCTCGTCGGCGTGACCACCGGCATCTATTCATCGATTTTCGTGGCCAGCCCGATCCTTGTACTCCTCAAGCCGAAGAACGAGCAATAACGGGCAATCCACAGCCGACGTTGACATTATCGGTAAAAATGATGTATATTATTTAGGTCAAAACTGACGAAAAACCTATGCCGATAATGACAAAAATCATTAATGCCGCATTGGCAAACCTGAAGCCCCGCCAAAAAGAAGTGGTGGCGGCCCGCTTCGGGCTCGAAAAAGAAGGCGGCGAAGGGGAGACGCTTGCTTCGATCGGCGACCGCTTGAAGGTTACGCGTGAACGCGTTCGGCAGATTGAGGCGAGCGGCATTGCGCTGGCGAAGAAAAGTGTCGCCGAAAATGCCGAAACGACGGCGGTCCTCGAAAAATTAAAGAAATATATTGCTGGCCTCGGCGGGGTCGCCAAGAAATCCGACGTCATCGACTACGTGACCACCCTCGCGAAGGGAATTCGTCCGAACCAACTCGACTTCCTCGCGGAAGTTTCGAATGCATTCAAGTTGTATCGGGAAGATGAAAATTTCGTTCCGTTTTATTACATCGGCAACCGCGAATTAAAAGAAGCAAAAGCGTTTGTTGAAAATTGGGTTTCGACGCTGCGCTCGCGCAAAGACAAAATAATGGATGGTGCCTACCAGGTACAGCTTGCCAGTTTCTTGAAGACCAAGACTATGGCGAGCGTTGTCGGCGAAAATTATTTGGGAATTGCGAAGCACGTTGGCCAGAATCCGTATGGTGATCGGGGCCTTCGCGAGTGGCCGGAAATTCAGCCGGCGACCGTACGCGATAAGATTTATCTCGTCCTCAAAAAGAAAGGCGCTCCACTTCACTTTGAAGATATCGCAAAACACATCAACAAAATGAAATTCGATGAACAGGCGGCGCTCGCTCCAACGGTCCACAATGAACTCATCAAGGATGAGCGTTTTGTGCTCGTCGGCCGGGGTATGTACGGCCTTCGCGAGCACGGCTACGAGCCGGGCACCGCGCGCGAAGTTATCGCCAAAGTGCTCAAGATCGAAGGGCCGCTTCGGGCGAACGATGTGTTGCAGGCGGTGAGCAAGCAGCGTTTCTTTAAGCAGAACACCGTACTGATCAACCTTCAGAATCGAAATTATTTTGAACGGATGTCCGACGGGCGCTATCGCGTCCGCGAGGCCTAAACGCTTCGGTGCGCCTAAGTTTCGCTGAATCTTGTAATATTAATAGAAGAATATGGCACAGAATATCACCTCGTTTTTGAGTCTCCCGCCGGCGTTCGCCCCCTTTCTCGCGAGCGTGCTGGAGGTTTGGGATGTCGTTTGGTGGCTCGTCCTCCTCGCCATCACCAGTATCTTTTTTTGGGAGGCCTGGCTTCTCTATCTCGGCTGGCGGTGGGCCCGCGGCCTAAACTTCAAGCTGCTTGAAATTAAAGTACCTAAAAATATCCTTAAAACTCCTAAAGCGATGGAGCAGATTTTTGCCGCCGCGCATGCGCCCTATTCATATGGCATTCGTCCGTTCGATTATTACTGGAAGGGGCAGCGTGAATCGTGGATGTCATTTGAACTCATCGGCAAGGCGGGGGAGAGCCGCTTTTATCTTCGCGTTCCGGCGAAACTGCGCAACATGATGGAGTCGGCAATCTATAGCCAATACCCGGAAGCAGAAATTAACGAAGCGGAAGATTATTTGCACGCGATGCCGCACATCATTCCCAATAAAGATTTCACGTGCGAAGGATTTGAGGAAGAATTGCGCCACGAGGATTATCTGCCGCTCCGCACCTACCCCCTGTTTGAAGATCCAACCGAAGAGCGCCGCGTCGATACCATCGGCGGATTACTCGAGGTCATGTCAAAATTGCGAGGAGATGAACAGATCTGGTTACAGATCATCATCGTTCCAACCGGCGAAGATTTCAGAAAGGAGGGCGAAGAGGCGATCAACGAGATTCTCCATATTGAAGATGAAGAAAAGAAAAGCCCCAGCATATTTCCCAGTCTTGACCTGGGTGTTTCGCTGGGCGACGCATTGACGGCTCCTTTTAAACATCCAGAACCCGCCCAGGAACGCAAAGAAGAGCGCGAGCAAAAATTGCGCTTTTTGGTCGCAACCCACGAGAAGGAACGCGCGGAGGCGATCCAACGAAAGATTGCAAAGCTCGCGTTCCACGCGACCGTCCGGTTTTTGGTCATCGATCGCAAGGAACAACCGGCGCGACAGGAATTTATCATGCCGCTCCATGGCTATATGCGACAATTCAACACTCAAGACTTAAACTCGCTGAAGCCGACCAAGGCTACGACGACGGCGAGCTATGCCGTGCGCGGCCTGTTCAAGAAACGCCGCATCCATTGGCGCCAACGCTCGCTCTATGAGCACTATTATTTCATCGTGCCGGCACATCATGCCTCGATTCTGAATATCGAAGAGCTGGCGACAATATTCCACTTCCCAACGACCACCGTCGCGACGAGCGAACTCGAAAAGGTGGAGTCGCGCAAAGGAACCCCGCCGGCGGCGCTCCCGCTCGCCGAATAATTTTTTGTTATCACCGCCACCATGCAGATTATGGATGAAAATGTAATCACGCCACTCGGCATCACAAATGCCCGGGGCACCAAAAAGAAATTCGGCGTCAAAATCGATGACCGCCGCCGCCACGTCTATGTGGTTGGAAAAACTGGTGTCGGCAAAACGACGCTTTTAGAAAATATGGCGATTTCCGACATGGAAAGCGGGAAGGGCGTTGCCATCATCGATCCGCACGGCGAATTTGCAGAAAAAATGCTCAACTTCGTCCCCGAGAACCGCCTCGACGACGTGATCTATTTTGATCCGTCCGATATCGAAAATCCTATTGCATTTAACCCGATGGAGCAGGTGGGGACCGAGTTCCGGCACCTGGTCGCTTCGGGCATCATGGGTGTTTTTAAAAAGATCTGGCCCGACGCCTGGTCGGCGCGCATGGAATATATTTTGAACAATACCTTGCTCGCGCTCCTCGAATATCCCGGGTCAACGCTCCTCGGCATCCTGCGCATGTTTGCCGAGCCGAACTATCGCAAGAAAATCGTTGATAACTTGAAGGATCCGGTCATCAAAGCATTCTGGCAGAACGAATTTGCACGCTACACGCAGCGGCTCGAAACCGAAGCGCTCGCCGCGATCCAAAACAAGGTGGGTCAGTTTGTTTCAAACCCACTCATCCGTAACATCCTCGGGCAGTCGCGCTCAGCGCTCAACATGCGCGAGATTATGGACCAGGGAAAAATCCTTATCGTAAACCTTTCGAAGGGCAAGATGGGCGAAGATAATTCTGCGCTCCTCGGCGCCATGATCATCACCCGGCTCCAGCTCGCCGCCATGTCGCGGGTCGACGTGGAAGAATCGAAGCGTCGCGACTTTTTCATGTATGTCGACGAGTTCCAGAACTTCGCAACCGAATCATTCGCAGGGATTTTGTCTGAAGCACGCAAATACCGCTTGAGCTTGGTGCTCGCCCATCAATACATCGGCCAATTGGTTACCGACCAGTCAACGCGGGTGCGCGATGCCGTTTTTGGAAACGTCGGGACCATCGTCACATTCCGAGTTGGCGCCCCTGACGCGGAATTTCTCGAAAAAGAATTTATGCCCGAGTTTATGCAGCAAGATCTCGTTAATCTTGCCAAAGCCAATATTTATATAAAATTAATGATTGACGGCGTGGCTTCGCGGCCATTTTCGGCGACCACCATAGCGCCCAAAGCGTTGCCGCTCGCCTCATATCGCGACGTCATCATCCAAAATAGTCAGAAGCGCTACGGAACGCCGCGGCGGGTCGTTGAGGAACGCATCGCGGGGGAATGGGCCGCAACGAGCGAAGACATGATCCGAGAAAAATTGGGGCGTCAAAACGAGCGGAATCTTGACGCGACGCTTGCTCCGCGGGGCGAGCGTTCAGACACGCAACCTGGTAGGGGCGCGCCTCGAACACCGCAAATAACAGAACGCCGCGCTGGTATGGAGCGTCGTGGCGAGGGGGAGTCGGCTTCGGCAGGCGAAGGTGAGCGCCCCAGAAAACCGGCCGCGCCATTGAGAGCTAAACCGAGCGCACCAAAACAATTTCCTAAATCAAATGTCGATATCAACGAGCTTCGCCGCGCGATTAGTGATTCCTTGAGTGACCATGACCAAGAAAAAAAAGATCAGCCAGAAGCGGGCGGGTAAAAAATTCCACCTCCTCACGGTCTTCCCGCAGATCGCCGGTTCCTATATACAGGAATCGTTTTTGAAACGGGCGCAAGAGAAAAAACTGGTAACGATCGTGTCGCACGACATCCGCAAATTTACCCGCGACAAACACAAGAAGGTGGATGATCGACCGTTTGGCGGGGGACCGGGCATGGTTCTAAAAGTCCAACCCATCGCCGACGCCGTGAAGCAGATTATTTCGCGATCCAAAATTCCGGCAAAAAAGCGGCGCACCATTCTCTTTTCACTGCGCGGGAAGAAGCTGAATCACACCCTGGTGCGCCGACTGCTGCGCTACGATGAACTCATTCTTATTTGTGGCCGCTACGAAGGCGTTGACGAGCGCGTCGCGGAGCATGTTGCGGACGAAGAAATCTCGCTTGGCGATTTCGTGCTGTCGGGCGGCGAACTGCCGGCGCTCGTGTTGATTGAGGCGGTATGCCGCTACATCCCAGGATTTCTCGGCAAGCAGGAATCGCTCGAAGATATCAAGGGATCGTATCCAACCTATACTCGCCCAGAAAAAATCGGCCAGTGGAAGGTGCCAGGGGTGCTTTTGAGCGGTAACCATCGCAAAATCGCCGAATGGCGACGCAAACATTAATGGTAAGGCAGCGGCTTTAGGAAAAATTTAACCCCGCTGCGCTAGTATTGCCGAATGCATGAACGGTGGCACCCGGCCGATTTTGCGTTCGGAATCGCCCTTTCTTTTATCTGGGGCATTGCTATCGCAAGTTTCAATTTGCCAATGCCGATGATCGTCATTCCATCGCTTGTGGCAACGGCCAGTTCAATTACGATGGGCCGCGGTAGCTTGGCCGAAATAATAACTCTGCTCGTTACAACCGTTGGCGGAATTTTCTATTTCAATCACTATGCGCCGCGAACATTTCCAACCCTGCCCATTCAGGCATCATTTGCTTCGTTGAAGCGGATCTTTATCGCGAATATTTATACTGCGTTGCCCGACGATCAAGCCGCGCTCCTTGCCGGGATATTATTTGGCGATAAAACAAGCTTGCCTGCAACGTTAAAAACGGACCTCGGCGCATCCGGCGTGTCGCACCTCGTCGCGGTTTCCGGCTACAACATTAGCATTATATTGCTCACGGTCCGTCAAGTGTTAGGCAGATTTTTGAATCGCCGCAGGACGTTTTGGGGTGCCATCATTTTTCTTGGTGCATTCATGCTCATGATCGGCGTCCAGATATCTGCGATCCGCGCTTCGGTTATGGCGGTCTTCACGCTCGTCGCGCGCGAAATCGGGGAGCCATTTCAAATGCGGAACCCGTTAGTATTTTGCGCGGTCGCCATGCTTCTTATTAATCCAACACTCATGGCGCAGAATATTGGATTTGTCCTTTCGTTCTCCGCAATAATCGGCATCGTCTACCTCCGGCCCGCCCTCGTTTCGCTTTTCACTATCGAAACGCGCGGGTGGAAAGACGCCGCCACAACCAGCCTCTCTGCTGAATTAATGATCTTGCCGATCGTAAGCGCTGCGTTTGGGAATCCCTCCGCACTATCGATTGCCGCAAACCTTCTCATCTTGCCAACGGTTCCGCTTGCCATGCTCCTTGGCGCCATGGTCATCGCTACAAAATGGGCGGCCCCATTGGTTGGACCGATCCTCATCTATCAACTTTTCATCATTCACGCCATCGCAAACGCAGGAATCCCAATTCCGTTGAAATTCAACAGGGCAGCGATTCTCGTCCTTTATTACGGCATAGTCGCGGCACTCATCATCTACTCGCACATCAGGAAGCGAGGATAGAGATCGCCGAAAGCCAGCAGCTTTCATTTTCTGCTATAATTTCCATATGCCGCACAAGGCCACATTCTTTAACTGCGCCCGATGGGGGAGCGATGCACAGTCCTATCTTATAAACAATCAAAAGTTGAAAGATGAGGGAATCGAAGTCGCGTTTGCCGAAGGAATCCTCAATAAAAACACCGTACCAACCGGCGATGCTCAAAATTTTGATATCTTAGGGGTTTTCATGGATTCGCAGGTAGATGCAGCGGTCATCAACGCGCTTCCTGGACTCAAGTTCATTGCAACACTTTCAACCGGATATGACCATGTTGACCTTAGAACCGCCGCCGCCCGCTCCATCCCGGTCTCCTCGGTTCCCGCGTACGGCGAAAACACCGTCGCCGAATTTGCATTTGCGCTCATACTCGCGCTCTCGCGCAAAATTCGCGAATGCAATGACCGCGTCAAAAATGAAATGAAATTTACAAGCGATGGGCTCACTGGTTTTGACCTCGCCGGTAAAACGATCGGCGTCATCGGCACCGGGCGCATTGGTAAGCATGCCGTGAGGATGGGGAAGGGATTCGGCATGAATGTGGTTGCCTATGACGTGTTCGAAGATGCCGCATTCGCGAGTGAAACGGGCTTTCAATATCTTCCCCTGGAAGAACTGCTGAAACAGAGCGACGTGATCACCGTGCATTGCCCCTATCTTCCCTCAACGCATCATCTTATCAATCAGCAGAATATCAGCCTTGTGAAGCGCGGCGCTTATCTCATCAACACGGCGCGCGGCGCCATCGTTGAAACCGCCGCGATCGTGAATGCGCTTAAGTCCGGCCAGCTCGGAGGTGCGGGCCTCGACGTGCTCGAAGAAGAGGGCGACATGAAGGCCGGCGCCATGTCGCTCAATCGCGATCTCGTCATGATGCCGAATGTGATCGTGACGCCGCACAACGCCTTTAATACGCGCGAAGCATTTTTGCGCATCCTCGACACGACGATCGACAACATCGTTGCCTTCACAAAAGGAACGCCAACCAATGTCGTTCAATGACACTCCTCATTCGTGACGTACAGATTCTCGGTGGCGCACGAGCTTTTCCGGAGCCGGTTGATCTTTTTGTAAGCGGCGAAAAAATTTCTGCGATCGGGCATTTTCCCAATAAGCCTGCCGACGCGGTGCTCGATGGGCAAGGCGCTTATTTGAGCCCTGGATTTATTGACGTAAACACTGATTCCGACCACTACCTCTCGCTTTTCGAACATCCAAGCCAGGAAGATTTTTTGCGCCAGGGCGTCACCACTATTTTTGGCGGTATGTGCGGCGCGTCGCTCGCACCCCTTTTATATGGCGGCCTCGAATCGCTTCGAAAGTGGACCGATCCAAACCGGATAAACGTAAGTTGGCACACCCTGAGCGAGTTTTTGAAAGAACTGGACCGACACCCGCTCGGCGTCAATTTTGGAACGCTCGCCGGGCACGCAACCATTCGGCGCGCCATACTGGGCGACGCGGAACGAGATCTTACTAAAAATGAGCTCGGGGTTCTTGCGGAAACGCTCGAGCACGCGCTCGAAGATGGCGCGTTCGGATTTTCCACAGGCCTCGCGTATCTCCACGCCCGGAAGGCAGGTTATGCCGAACTGAAAATATTAGCTGATCTTACCAAGCGATTTAACGGCATCTACGCGACGCACCTGCGAGATGCGGGGGAGGGGATCAGCGATGCCGTCCAGGAAACAAAAAAACTGGCCGACGATTCGAGGGTGAAAACGCTCATCAGCCATTTTGTTCCTCTCCTGGGAACGGAAAAAAAATACGCCAGCGCTCTCGCTGCGATCAACGCAACGCCGGCGGCGAAAAATTTCCGCTTTGATATTTATGCATCATCGAGCACCCTCCACCCGATCTATACGTTCTTGCCTCAATGGGCGCAGGCCGGCGGCGCCTCGGTCATGCTCGCCAATGTCCGCGACGAGTGGTATGTGCGCCGCATGAAAAATGACATGCCGCTCCTTGATGAAAATAATTTCGTCGTTGCCGAGGCGCCCGATGCCGATTTCTTAGTTGGTAAATCGCTTGCCGAGATTAAAGAGATGTACGAATTGAAAGATAGTCGCGACGCACTTTTGAAATTGATGGCTGTCATGCAGATGCGTGGCGGGGCGCTCTATAAAGAAGTGGCGACCGATCTTTCGCGCCGCGCCATGAAAAGCGCGCACAGCTTCATCGCTTCAAATGCGCCGAGTTTTTCCGAATACACGACGGTCGGGCGGCGATTGAAATCTGAACGCAGCACCCGCACCTTCACCGATTTTTTGGGCCTGGTCCAGAATGAAAAATTGCTCTCCCTCGAAAAGGCGGTTTCGAAACTCACGAGTGAACCGGCGCGCTTTTTCGGCCTGCCGCAGCGCGGCATGATTGTCGAGGGATACATCGCGGATCTCACCTGCTTTAAGGGCAATGAGATCAAATTCACAATCGTGAACGGTCGCGTGGCGGTCGAAGCCGGGGAATTTAAAAATATTCTTGCGGGCAAAGCGCTTCGCCGCCATGGCTAACGTTCACGCCCGCGGCGGCCACCAGCCCGATTATTTCTTTCTCGCCACGGTCATTGTTCTCACCATTTTTGGGTTAGCGATGCTCGCCTCGGCATCGTCCAATCTTGGCAAGATCAGCTTTAACGACACCTATTATTATCTGAAGCACCAAATCCTCTACGGCCTTTCGTTCGGCGCCATTGGGTTCTCGGTCGGCTATTTTATTTACTATCAAACGTGGAAAAAATTTGCATTCATCTTATTGCTGCTAAGCGTCGTTGCGCTTGTTCTAGTATTTACGCCGCTGGGGCTCCAGGCGAGGAACACGAGCCGCTGGCTGCGCCTGGGACCTTTGAGTTTCCAGCCCGCAGAATTAATGAAATTGACCCTGATTCTTTATTTGGCAGCATGGCTTTCTAATACAAAACTAAAACGCTCAAGTGATTTCCAGACCGGCCTGTTGCCGCTCATCATTATTCTCGGAGTAATCGGGGCGCTCCTCATTATGCAACCAGCAACAAGCACCGTCGTCATTCTCATGATTTCCGGCCTCATCGTTTATTTCATGAGCGGGGCACCGATCCGCTATATTCTTTTAATTTTAGTTGGCGGCGCGGTCATCATCGCCGGCGTCATTTATGTGACGCCCTACCGAAAAGCGAGAATCTTGGGATACCTCAACCAAAGCGCCGATACGCAAGGAAAAAATTATCAACTGAACCAGTCACTCATCGCGATTGGCTCGGGAGGTATCGCGGGCGTGGGATACGGGCAGTCCGCAACCAAAACAGGATCATTGCCGACGCCGATCGACGACTCAATTTTTGCGGTGGTAGGGGAGGAGCTTGGATTCATTGGGGCCGGCTTCCTTATCGCACTGTTTGCGATGTTCGCTACCCGGCTCTATTGGCTTTCCATGAAAATAAGCGATCGTTTCGGTAAATATCTCCTCATCGGCTTTGCGACGGTGATCGCATTGCAGGCATTTGTAAACATGGCGGCGACTTCCGGCCTCATCCCGCTTACCGGAGTCCCTCTGCCGTTTGTAAGTTATGGCGGCACCGCACTTGCGATATTCTTAACAATGAGCGGAATTTCCCTTAACATTTCCCGACATGCTTAGAAATTTTTAATCTATGGCTAACGATCAAGAAATTTCGGTGGTAGCCTTCGCCGGCGGCGGGACCGGCGGGCATGTATATCCCACGCTCGCCGTCATTGAATCACTCAAGAAAAAAATGGCCGATCTTGGGGCGCCGCTTCGCTTGGTTCGCTTTGGCCCAAAAGATGGGTATGAAACCCTATTCGAGAACCAGGGCGTTCACATAGCGTCGATCGTCGCCGGGAAAATAAGGCGATATGCATCGTTCCAGAATATTCTCGATCTTCCCAAATTTTTTATAGGACTCATTGAGGCGTTTATAAAAGTCTTTTGGATCATGCCGGAAGTAATTTTTTCGAAGGGCGGCACCGGCGCCTTGCCAGTAATCATCGCGGGGTGGTTCTATCGCATACCGATCATCATTCACGAATCGGACGCCCATCCGGGTCTCACCAATTTAGTATCTTCGCGATTTGCGAAAAAAATTTACGCGAGCTTTGAAGCGGCGGCGAATTATTTTCCAGTGCAAAAAACCGAGGTGATCGGGACGCCGGTGCGCGATGAATTGCAGGCGAAACAAACGACGAAGGAGTTGGCCAAAGAATCCCTCGGGTTTGACCCAAAACTCCCGCTCGCGCTTATTCTCGGGGGATCGCAAGGCTCAATGCGAATAAACGAATTCATTCTGGGGCATGCCGGCGAACTGCTCGGCGTCACTCAAGTATTGCATCAGACCGGGAATGCGAATCTAACGGACGTGCAACGCCTCTCGCACGCAGCCACCATTGACGAGTCGTACCGCAACCGATACCAAGCCGTAGGATATTTGACCAACAACATGAATCTCGCACTCACCGCCGCTGACCTCGTCGTGATGCGGGCGGGGAGCAGCAGTATTTTTGAAGTGGCGGCTTTCGGCGTACCCGCCATTCTCATCCCACTCGCCGAATCCGCAAACGATCATCAACGGGCGAACGCCTATGATTTTGCGAAGAGCGGCGGGGGAGTCGTCATTGAAGAGTCAAATTTATTGCCCGGAATATTCATGAGCCAACTTAAGAATATTTTAATGAATGATGCGGTCTGGCAAAAAATGGCGCACGCATCAGCAAGATTTTTTATTCCAGGCGCAGCCGATAAAATTGCGCTGGAAATTATCGAGAATTTGAAGTAAACTGGCCATCATGAATGCCCCGCGCGTCCGCATGGCGCCAAGCCCAACCGGCCCCTTCCACATCGGAAGTGCCCGGACGGCGCTCTTTAATTGGTTGTTCGCTCGACAGCACGGCGGCACGTTTGTGCTGCGCATTGAAGACACAGATCGGGCGCGGTCAGAGAACCGCTACGAAAAGGACATTCTCGATGGATTAACATGGCTCGGCATCACCTGGGATGAGGGGCCCCATCGACAAAGCGAACGCACCAATATTTATAAAAGACATTTAGAGCAACTCCTTGCGAAGGGCGATGCTTACTATTGTTATTGTTCCAAAGAGGAATTAGAAGCACAACGCGATGCGATGGTGTCGCAGGGTCTGCCGCCCCGCTACAATGGCCGTTGTCGAAATTTGGCTGCACCGCCGCACGGAAAAAGCCCCGAGGTGATCCGTTTCAAAGTTCCAGAAACCACAATTACGTTCCACGACATTATTCGGGGCAAGGTGAGCTTCGATGCCGGACTGTTTGGCGACATCGTCATTGCAAAAAATTTAGAAACGCCGCTCTATAATTTCACCGTGGTGGTTGACGATGAACTCATGAATATTTCGCACGTCATACGCGGCGAAGATCATCTTTCCAACACGCCGAAGCAGATTTTATTTCAACGAGCGCTCGGGTTTACGGAGCCGCAATACGCGCACATCCCACTCATATTAAATCCAGACCGCAGTAAAATGTCGAAGCGATTTTCGGACACGGCGCTCAGTGAATATCGAGAGCGCGGGTATCTGCCCGATGCGACGATAAATTTTTTGGCGCTCCTTGGGTGGCATCCGAAAGGCGATCGGGAAATTATGTCGCGGGACGAATTGATCAAGGAATTTGACCTAAAACGCGTCCAGGTTGCAGGTGCGGTTTTCAATCAAGAAAAAATGGATTGGCTTAACCGCGAATACTTAAAGCAGCTCGACGAAGATGAATTAGTAAGTCTCGCGCGGCCATTCATAGAGAAGGTTCACGGCAGTGCCGGCCATCCCCCCAATGAAGATTTCATTAAAAAACTCATCGCGGTCGAGCGGGGGAGGGCTTCCAGGTTGAGTGATTTTGCCAAACTGGGTGGATTCTTTTTTACACTGCCAGCGTATGACGCAAAACTGTTAATCTGGAAAGATAGTACCGCACCGGAAGCGCGCGAGATCCTTACTGAACTTGTTAAACAATTTGAAACAGTAAGCGGAGCAGATTTCACACGTGATAGCATTGCGTCGATGATCACTATGGCTGTAGAAAAAGGGAGAAAAAGGGGAGTAGTCCTTTGGCCGTTGCGCGTCGCCCTGTCTGGTCTCGCGGCATCGCCCGACCCACTCGACATCGCAACCGTTCTTGGGAAAAAAGAATCCGAGCGGCGCATCGCGCTTGCGATCGAGAAATTGAAATAGTCCTAAACGAAAGCACGGCCGGCGGGTGGTATAATGAAGCTCATGAGAAGAGTTGTCGTCGGACTTTTCATGGGAATTATTTTGGTTGCGATTGCCGGACAAGCGCACGCCTATTCAGTCAATAGCTCGGTAGCCGGGCAAAGTTCGCTCAATAACCCGGATTTCACCCAGCTATTCACACCAGTCCAAAATTTCTTTAATAGCATCCGGTCTGTACAAGGGACACAGCTCGTGCCACGCCTAAACACCACAAACCTGATTGCACTGCCACCGCTACCAACGGCACCCGGGCTGCTTCAAGGAATTCTTGAACAATTCGACGCCTGGTTCTACGGCATCGCCGGATTTCACATTCTTGAGTTGTTCGCAATAATTCTTAGTGCGTTGTCATGGATATTACGCATTGTCCAGAATATAGTGAACTGGTTGGTCCAGGCACTATAAAAAAAGAAGGGCTGGCTAGGAGCGCGGTATCTATTATTTAATATATCCTTATATGACGCAAAATCTATGTTGTGCGACAGATAAGATCTTGAGACTATCACACTTCCCCGATAACTTCCTTAATGCTCAATAAATAAATAAATGAAGCGCGCGTATTTCATTGGCATCGGCGGCATCGGCATGAGTGCTTTGGTCCGCTATTTTAAATCCCAGAAATGGGCTGTTTCCGGGTCAGATTCTACCTCAAGCCTGATTACCCGCCAGCTCTCAAAAGATGGCATAAAAGTCAAAATTGGCCAAAAGAAGACCCATCTCCCCCGCCTAATAGACTTGGTGGTCATCAGCCAGGCCATTCGAGCTAATAATCCTGACCTAAAAGAGGCGCGCCGGCGTAGCGTTCGGGTGCTTGCCTACCCCGAAGCGGTCGGTGAGCTAACCGAACAGTACAAAACAATCGCCATCGCCGGCGCGCACGGAAAGAGCACAACGACCGCACTTGCGGCAATTATTTTAGCCAAGAATGGAATTGATCCGACCGTCATCGTTGGGACCAATGTGCGGGAATTTGGTAATCGTAATTTTCGCGCGAACCGCAACGGAGGCGCAAAAAAGGATGGCTACCTCGTCCTCGAAGCGGATGAATTTGGGAAGGCCTTTTCGCACTACTCGGCTACCATTGCCGTCGTTCGCAACATTGACCGCGAACATCTCGACACCTATGGGACGCTCGGCGGTGTCAAGCGCGCCTTCATAAAATTTTTAGAAAATATTGCAAGCGGCGGTGCGCTCATCTTGAATCGCGACGATAAAAATCTCCGGTCGTTGCGCCCCGCGATCGCCGCAATTGAAAAACGCAAAGGCGTCCGCGTGATATGGCATTCGAATCGCGGCACGACGGCTGCAAAAATTCGGCGCGTCATCCAGGTTCCCGGCGAGCACAATGTTTCAAATGCCGTAGCCGCCTATAAGGTGGCACGGGTACTGGGCATCCCCCATCGAAATATTTTGGCCGCGATCAAAACTTATAAGGGCTCGTGGCGGCGCATGGAATATCGTGGAAAATTTGGTGAAGCGCTCGTTTATGACGATTATGCCCACCACCCAACCGAAATCAAAACAACGCTAAAAGCGTTTCGCGATAAGTATCCTAAAAAGCGGATTCTGTGCATATTCCAGCCGCATCTTTCGAAACGGCTTGAGTCGGTTTTCAAGGAATTCACGCGAGCGTTCGATGATGCAGATGAAACTCTTATCCTCCCAATTTATAAAGTCGCTGGACGACACACGGCGCCGGGACGCTACGATTCAGCGGCCCTCGTGCACGCGATTCAGAAAGAACAGCCGCGCAAATCACTATTTTATTTAGAGAACCCAAAAAATCTCGCGCGGGCCATTCGAGCGTTAAGCGATCCGCGCGGGCACTCCCCCCTTTCGAATAAGGTGATCGTTATGATGGGCGCCGGTGACATTTTTGAACTCACCGATAAACTGGTTGGCTAGCGGTGCGCCATGACTCCTTTTTCTTCTGGCATTTTGTTAAAATTCCTCTATGTTTGGGGAATATCGCGACATCGAGGACTTCAAGGAGAAGTCCGGCTACACGATTGACGGTGTTTGGTATCCTCGCGTCACAAAGATCGTGACTATTAAAGCGAAGCCGGCGCTCTATTATTATTACGGCGAAGCAAAAAGTTTTAAGGCGGCACAGGAAGCGACGGAACTTTCCGCCAAAGAAGGCACCATGATTCATGAGGCGGTCGAGGGGCTTCTGCTTGGAAAAAATCCTGAAATTCCGGCAGCGATCGCCCCAGCCGTGAAATCATTTTCAGATTTTTTTGCGCAAAATAATATCCAGGTGACGCCGGAGAATGTAGAGCGGCGCATCGTGAACTACGACCATCGCTATGCAGGCACGATTGATGCCGTTGCCATGATCGGCGGGAAACTCGGCGTCCTCGACATTAAAACATCGCAGGCGGTGTACCGTGATTATTGCCTGCAAACATCGGCATACATGGACGCGCTGAAAAGCCAATTCCGAAATCTTTCGACACGGTGGATCCTGCGCATTGACCAGATACAAACCTGCGAACGGTGCGGCGCAACCAGGCGCACGAAAGGCGGGCGTGAAAAAATTCGGTATCCGGCAAAGAACGGCCGCGCAAGCATGATGCGGCAATGCGGGCACCAGTGGGGCCCGCTCACCGGCGAAATCGAGCTTAAGGAATTCCCCTATTGGCAAGACGACTTCCAAGCCTTCCTCGGCGCAAAGCGTTTGTGGGAATGGGAGAACGACGAGTGGTTGAAGAAAGTCGGGTACCTTTAATGCGCCGCGGCAAATTATTTCTCTGCCCGCTTGCGGTCCGTCTCGGTTAAATACTTCTTGCGGATGCGGATATTCTGCGGCGTCACTTCAACCAATTCCTCGTCGGAAATATAATCGAGCGAATCCTCAAGGGAAAGATTGAGCGGGGTTTCGAGATCATCCGAAATGCCTTCATTTTTGGCACGGAAATTGTTGAGTTGCTTTTCGCGCGCAACATGTACCATAACGTCGCCTTCTTTTGCATTCTCCCCGACCACCATCCCCTCGTAAACGGCCACGCCAGGCGCAATAAAAAGCTGCCCCCTGCCTTGGGCGGTCAGCAAACCGTAGGCGCGCGCAGCACCCGCTTCGGTCGCCACAATCGAGCCATGAGGAATTGCGCTGATGTCGCCCTTATACGCCGCATAACCAAGAAAAATACTGTTCATGATGCCGGTCCCCTTGGTTGAGGTTAAAAATTTATTACGGATTCCGATGAGGCCGCGCGTTGGAACCTCAAAATCCATGAAGGCGATTTTTTTATCATCCATCTTCATGTTTTTCATTTGACCGAGACGCTTTCCCATCATTTCGATTACCACGCCAGAATATTGCTCGGGCACTTCAATGGAAACAAGCTCCATCGGCTCAAGTTTTTTTCCATCTTCTTCTTTGAGAATGACCTGCGGCTTCGAAACTTCGACTTCAAATCCTTCGCGCCGCATCTTTTCAATGAGAATAGCGAGGTGAAGTTCGCCGCGCCCGGCGACAATCCAGCGGTCGGTGGATTCGGTGGGCGTCACCTTGAGGGCGACGTCGGTTTCAAGCTCTTTTTCGAGACGTTCTTTTAAGTTGCGCGAGGTGGTGAACTTGCCTTCTCTGCCGCGGAATGGCGACGTGTTCACGGCGAAGGTCATCTTAATGGTCGGCTCATCGATTGCGATCGTGGGAAGTGGGATAGGGCGGTCGGAGTCAGAAATAGTTTCCCCGATCGTGATATCAGGAATGCCGGCGATCGCTACAATGTCGCCCGCTTCGGCGGTGTCGACATCAACGCGTCCCAGCCCATCAAACAGCATCACGGAAGTAAGCGTTGCTTTTTTGATGCCGCCATCGCGCGTCACGTGTGCCACCGTCCCGGTTTTACGCAGGGTGCCCGAATACAATCTACCAACCGCGATCTTTCCCTTGTAATTGTCATACGCGAGATTCACGGCAAGGAACTGCAGCACGTCGGGATGGTCGCTCAATTTTGGCGCCGGAATATATTTTATGATCGCTTCAAAAACAGGCTCAATATCTTTCATCGCGGAAAGGTCTTTGTCGAGGCCGGCTTTCCCTTCGCGCGCGGCTGCATAGATCACCGGAAACTCGATCTGTTCTTCGCTTGCGTCAAGCTCGAAGAAAAGATCGTAGGTCGCATTGAGTGCCCACTCCGGGCGCGCGTCCGGCTTGTCAATTTTATTGATGACCACAATCACTTTATGGCCGGCCTGGATCGCTTTGCGCAACACAAATTTCGTTTGCGGCATCGGCCCCTCTTTGGCATCAACGAGAAGAAGCACGCCGTCTACCATGCGCATGATGCGCTCCACCTCGCCGCCAAAATCGGCGTGGCCAGGCGTGTCTACGATATTAATTTTTGTGTCCTTGTACATGACCGCCGCATTTTTCGAAAAGATGGTGATGCCCCGCTCGCGCTCCAGCTCGTTCGAATCCATAATGAGCTCGCTCGCCGCGCCGGTCTTCAATTTGAAATTCGCGCTTTGCTTGAGGAGCGCGTCAACGAGCGTCGTCTTCCCATGGTCAACGTGGGCGATGATTGCAATATTCCGCAGGTCCATAATAATAGTTGAGGGCGGCAATGCACCGCCCATCACGAGTAGAAATTATATCAGAAATTGGCTAAAAACTCAAGAGCGTCTCCCACTTCGCATAGAGCTCACGCGTGGCCCGCAGATCAAGCGCATTATATTTCGCAATCTCCAAAAACTTTTTCTTTTTGAAGAGCGGCCCGACATCTTCCCCGGTCACGCCACCTGACTTTGGGCTCGGAATGTCGAAAGCGCGCGTCCAGAGATGCAAACTCCCCTTGCGCCGCACGGCACCATAAAAGGACAGTTGTTCGGCGAGGTCAATATGAAGCGCTTCGGGATTGTTCTGATAGAGATAGCGCCCGCGCATCAGGTCTTTCGTTGGTCGAATACCATGGATTGCAGAGCGGATCATCAAAAACGGCATATCGAATGCACGGCCATTAAACGTGATGAAGACCTGGTAACGCGCGGCGAGCTCCCAAAATTTTTGGAGCATGTCCTTTTCGGACATCGATTTATAGGCGATCCCCTCCTCTTTTAATTCATTGGTCTTTTGGCCAGGTGCCTGATAATAAACTCCGCCCTCGTTTTTGTGATAATCGAGAACGCCGATCGCCACAATTTCGCCGGTGAGCGGCGAAAAACCGAGGCCACTTTTTAAATCTTTCAAAGCGCGCTGATATTCTTCTTCATTGTCGGCATCCTTGCGGATCCAGCGCGTTAAATTCTCTTGCGTCGCATCATCAAGACTCTCGAAATCCTCGCCTATCGTTTCAATATCGAGAATAAGTTTGTTCGTTGCAGCCATTGACGTTTGCTCCATTTTACCATAGAATTGAGGGCGATATGGCACATACCAAAGCCCTCGGATCAACTAAATTAGGGCGTGATTCTATCTCAAAGCGCCTCGGCGTGAAGATCAATCATGGTGCGAAAGTTGCGATTGGGCAAATTATTGTTCGCCAGCGCGGGACGAAATATATGCCAGGAGCGAACGTGATGCGCGCCGGCGACGACACGCTCTATGCGGCAAAAACCGGTATCGTGAACTTCGCTGAAAAAACAAAGCAGCAGTTCGACGGATCAAAGCGCAAGACAACCCTCGTCACCATAAAGGTGTAGGCAGCAAAAACATAATAAAAGGTCCGGCACCGTCACGCCGGGCTTTTTAATTAGGCCTTTTTGATAATTATTTTGAGATTGGCGGTGATGCCCTTTTTTAGGCCGATCGATACGGTGTGCTCGCCAACTTCTTTTAATGGATATTTAAGATCGAGGTCGACGCGCTCTTTGGTAACCAAACCATGCTCGCGGAGCGCTTTCAGGATCGTGTCTTTGTTCACGGCACCAAAGAGCGCGCCGGACTGGTCGGCGCGCAATTCAAATTCAAGTTTTGTTCCTGTAATGTTTCGTGCGATTTCATTCAGGCGATCTCGAAGTGCGGCATCTTCCTTCACGGACTCCGCCTTCAGCGCCTCAAGGTGTTTCAGCGCACCAGGCGTGGCCGGTTCGGCCAGCGCGTTGATAAAAAGAAAATTGCGCGCGTAACCATCGCTCACCTCTTTCACCTCATATTTTTTCCCAATCTTCCGGACCTCTTGGAGCAGAATGACTTTCATGTCGAACCTTACCCGCCGATTTCCGCACTCAATACCTGGAGTGCTCTTTCGAGTTGTTGATCGACGCCGGCCGTGGACGTTCCGGCCGTACCGGCTATACCGGAAACCGTGCTTGAAACGGCAATGTCGGGCACAAGGCCGTCGTGATCGAGGATGCGGCCCGACGGCAACACCCAATGCGCGACCGTCAACTTGATAGCCGAACCGTCAGACAAGGGCTCCAATTCTTGCACCGTTCCTTTGCCGAACGTCTTCTCGCCAATAAGTTTTATGCCTCGGTCGTCATGGAGCGCACCCGCGAGAATTTCAGCAGCGGATGCGGACCCGCCATTCACGAGCACCACGAGCGGCATGGTCGAGAGCGCCCCATCGCCCGAAGCCTTATAATTTTGCTCGGGCACCGTGCGCCCGACCTCTTTTACGACGAGTGTGTTTGGTTTCAAGAAATATCCCGAAAGGTCAACGGCAACTTCCAGATAACCACCGGGATTATCGCGAAGATCGAGAATGATCCCTTGCGCCTTCGCGTCCACGGCTTTCACGAGAGCCTGGTAGAACGCGGGTTCGGCGTCCTGCGTGAATTCCGCAAGCGTGATATGCGCAACGTCGCCTTTCATTTCCAGTTGAACATTGGGAACCTGGATCGTTTCCCGCATGATCGTGAACTTGCGCGGGCTGCTCCACCCGGCACGTAGGACCATGAGCGTAACGCTGGTTCCCTCCGGCCCGCGAATCAAATGGACCGCTTGATCCACATTCATCCCTGCCGTCGAGGTTCCGTTGATCGAGGTTATGATGTCGCGCGCCCTGAGGCCGGCTGCTTCGGCGGGAGTTCCCTTCAGCGGTGCGATCACCACGACATCGCCGCTCGCATTTAAGCCGAGCTGCGCGCCGATCCCGCCAAAGTCACCGGTTATGTCTTCCTGAAATTGTTTATTGCTCTGCGGATCAAAAAATTCTGAATAAGGATCGCCGAGTGAATTTACCAAGCCGTTGATTGATCCATATACTTTTTGCTGCGGCGTCGTACTCGGTTCGCGAAGATAATTATCCTTAATCACCTGCCACGCCTCCCAAAACGTCCCAAAATTTGCCGCGGTCGAGGTTGGGGTATCGATGTTTGCAACACCGGTTACCATAATATTTTCGGGGACTTTCCGGCCCGCCGCATAACCAAGCCAAATGCCGCTTATGAGTAGGCCTAAGCCAGCAACAACGGCCAGCGCGAAGCCCGCTATTTTTTTAATGATGCTCTGCATGTACGCTCCAGTATATCATCGCATGAAATGCCTGACAAAAAGCGGCGGTTGGATTAACATTATATTCATGGTCCCGGCGAAATCTGCCTATCTCGCGGAGCTCGCACGGCGCGCCAAAGAGTCGCACGTCTATCGAAAATACCAACTCCTGGGACTCGAAATCGCCGCCGCGCTCCACGACGAGCGGCACAAATCGCTTTACATCAAGCTGGCAAAAGAGCGCGGCGGCGAGCAGCTGTTGCGCCTAGCAAAGGATGTGGCGCAACGACGAGACGTGAGGAACCACGGGGCGTATTTCATGACACTGGTAAAGGCGAGCTCGCCGCGGCAGTCTATTCGCCCACCGCGCCGCTCCCAAAAAATTAATACTGGAATGCGGAAGCGCGGGGGTATTAAAAGAAAAACCGATGCAAAATGAAATTTTAGTGATCGGCGAGAAAAGAGAGGAAAAAATCCTCCGCAAAAAGGCGGAGCCATTTGATTTTTCGAAATTTTCCAAAAAAGAAGTGAATGACGTGATCGTTCGCATGCGCCGCGTCATGCGCGAAGCGAACGGCATCGGCCTTTCCGCAAACCAGATCGGCCTTCCGTATGCCGTTTTTGTGGCCGAAGTGCCGGGCGCGCAGGGCGAGAACAAATTTTATTCCGTGTTTAATCCGCGCCTCGAAAAAACGGCCGGCGAGCCGGTTATTTTTGAAGAGGGGTGTTTAAGTATTCCTGGCAAGTGGGGCAACGTGACGCGCCCCGAGCAAGTGACGGTAAGCGGCTTCGACAAAACCGGCAAGCCGACCAAGATCAAGGCCTGGGGCCTCCTTGCGCGCGTCTTCCAGCACGAGATTGACCACTTAAACGGTAAATTATTTATTGATCGTACGCGAGACGTGTATGGCAGCGAAAAAAGTACACCCGTCACCGAACCCCGCAATCGCACCGCGAACCGCACAACCAAATGAAATATATCTTTTTTGGAACGCCGCGCTTTGCGGCCATCGTCCTCCAGAAGCTGCTCGACGCCGGCATGCCGCCCGTCGCCGTCGTTTGCAACCCAGACCGGCCTTCGGGCCGCCGGCAGGTCATGACGCCGCCGCCGGTGAAAGCGCTGATCGAGGAATATGCGCATGAACACCACAAGCAGATCGCCATTTTACAGCCAGAGATGCTCGACGCCGCATTCTTTACGCATGTCGCCGCACTCGCGCCAGACTTTTTCATCGTAGCCGCTTACGCAAAAATTTTGCCGCAACTTATTTTAGAAATCCCGCGCCTCGGCACGATCGGCGTCCACCCCTCACTCCTCCCGAAATATCGAGGCCCTTCCCCCATCCAGTCGGCCATCCTTGAGGGCGCACACGAGACCGGCATTTCACTCTACCTAATGGATGCAAAAATGGATCATGGTCCGACCCTTTCTCACATTAAAATTCCATTAAATCCGTTGGCGGTGAATTATTACACGCTCGAGGGCGAGCTCGCGGCGCGCGGCGGCGAACTGCTCGCAAAAATTATCCCGGATTTTGTCGATGGCGACCTCGAAGCGATCGTCCAAAACGATATTGACGCGACGTATACTAAAAAATTCATGACCGAGGACGCGCACATTGACCCGCACGAACTCCTGCGCGCCGAGCATGGCGACGATGAAACGCTCGCCAAAGAAATTCTGCGCAAAATCAACGCATTCACGCCAGAGCCGGGCGCATGGACCATCCGCGACGCGAAACGCGTGAAGATTCTCGCCGCCCTGATGGATGGGCGAAAATTGAAACTAACGCGCATCCACCGCGAAGGCGAAAAGATGCCCGTCAAAGATCCTGATTAGTCGGGGCCGTTAGCTTTTTCTCCCTTCTTCTTCGATCTGCCAGATTTCCTTGCCAATATAGCGGCGCGTGGCCTCGAGGTCGGCGCGGAGTTTTTCCTCGCGCGCGCGTTCTTCAGCAGAGAACGTGCCGCTCACCTTGAGACGCTGGACAGCGGCGAGTTCCGTTTCAATGTCGCGGCTTAACACCAGGAACCCGCGCCGGAGCGACTCCTCTGCCTCGCGGATAAGTCCTTCGAGATGCCCGCGCTTCGTCCGCGCACGCCGCATGAACGTGATGACGAGAACCAGGAGAACGAGCGCCGCGATAAGAGAGACTATAAATAGCCCGAAGTAAAACTCTGCATAATCGAGGCGCGCGGCACCGAGTTGGATGGCGGTCGGCGAAACCGTGATATTAACGCGCGCGGAGGGTGAACTCACGGCATCGCCCGACTTAAGCTCGGCCCAGGCCGCATAATGCCCGCTGTTTAAAAGCTGCGGGAACGAATAGAACCAGTTGCCGTCATCGCCCGTCGCCGTCGTACCCGAAAACGTATTTCCAGTTTCCGTCTGCTCAATATAAATTTGCACGGTCGCGCGGGGCGCGTTCGCCCATCCGCCAAGATAGAGCACTTCATCATTGCCAAGCGAAGTCGGGTAAAGATTCACGAGCGGCGGGCTCAGTGTTAACGCGCCTGCGGCGCGGGCGGGCGGCGCCTGCAGACCGACCCGCAGTAACCCCGCACCAGCAAGCAGAATGAGGATGGCGACCACTTTCTTTTTCAGAATCGCTTCGTACTCTTTTTGCTTCGCCTTCAACTCGGCCAGCTTCGCTGCGATGTCGGGGTGCGCCGCCGCTCCTCTTTCTAGACGCTCTTCAAGAGTCCGATGTAAGCGCCACACCTTCCGGAGGAGATATGCAAGAAGCAAGATGGCAAGGAGCGCGATCAGGATGAGATATGGCCACGCAAACACCAATCCGCCGGCAATTTGCACGCCGCCGGGCGAAACAATTTGGAAGAAAGGCGTTACCAGCGCCAAATTCGTAGTCGCTTGATAATAATTCCCAGCAACGTCGTATGCCCGCACCACGATGTCGTAATGGCCGAGGGGCAGGTGCAGCAGATATGGCGAGGTAGCCTCAATGAAGAATGGTTTTTGGCCATTGCTCGACGTTGGAGCCGACAGATTCGGATTGAGCGGAATAACTTTCAGTTCATAATGATCAATGCCCGAAACCGCATCGGTAGTCTCGAACTGAAGAACGGGGCTTTGGTCAGAGGTGTAATTACTGGGAGAAATTTGTATGTTCATCGCAGCGGGCGGCGTCGAATCAATGTGGATGGCATAATGCGTCACCCCGCCCCACAAACCATTCCGCAACGTCTTAATGTGGAAATAGTGGGTTCCATCGGGCAGATTCGGATAACTCACCGACGTGGCCGCGCCCCGCGAAACATCGGGGGGCGCATCGATAGGCGTGTCATTTAGGACATAGCCATATCCATCGGCGGGCACCGACCCGGGTGACCACTCAAACGCCGCCGTGGCGCTGTTGTACCACTTCGATTGATCGGGATCAGTCGGCGAAGTTACCGCAGGCCCGGCCGGCGGCGGAACCGTGAGCGTATAAACGCCGTTCGTCGTTTGGCCGAGGATGTCGGTCCCCTGGCCGTTATTCAAAAGGACTTTTGACGCATCCAAAAATTTTACGACCGCAGAGCCGGTGCCGACGACCCGGAATGTGACGGTTGAAATTAAACCGGCGTTCGTCGCGATGCCGGGATTCGGAAGTGCGCCCACAAAATGGAGCGTGCCGTCAATGTTCGAGAAGCTCGGCTGCGTGACCCAGGTGCTGATGAACGAGTTCCCGGTGCTCGGCGAGACTACTTGCAGTTTATCCCGCGGGAAACTGAGATCCGCTTCAACGGCATTAATAGAATGACCGCCGCTGTTTACATAAAGGGAAATCGTAAAGGTGCTGCCGACCACAAATGATCCCGCTGCTGGCGATATAAAAAGAGACGCCTCGGCAGCATGAGCGATGCCTCCGAGAGGCAAGATAAAAGCTAAAAGAGGCCAGGCGACGAAATAGAAACTCGCTTTACGGAGAACTCTCATCTTCTATTATTTTATCACGTCCGCCAGTGAGTCAGATAGAGCAAGATGAAGACCAACACGATACCCCCGATGATTTTCCCGATACTCCAGAAAAACGTAGGCCAGTCATAGAGAAGGCGCTCCGCCACATTCCCGGCGTTATCGACGACGCGGACGTCGGCTGTCCACACGCGATTCGAGAGGGGTGCTGGATTTTGGATTCCCTGCCATCCGCCCCAGATGATGGCGGAACGAGTGCGCATTTCGACGCCCCTGATACCCGAATCTGCGTCGCTCACCAGGAAGCTCAAGAGCTTATGATTCGCATTGAAGGGGTCGCTGATGATCGACAGGAAAGAAATGGTGGGCGGATTTGAGTCGGCTCCAGCCAAGTTCGAGGCCGGCGACGGGGGCGCCGTAGAAGGAACGCTCCCGGGCGTTGTGGTGGAAGTTACGACGGTAATTGTAGCGCTATGGACTTGCGGCGTTACGCGCGTCCCCTTGCCGTTCGCCAAATAAATATATGACGGGCCGAATCCTAATCGCGCGGTGCCCGTTGCGACCGCAGCAAAACGTAACACCATCAACTTCCCGCCGATTCCTTCAAAAGAAGAAAATGATCCTCCATTGAATGAAATCGTGCTGCCCGCAAAGGTCGGGAGATTTTGCCAAATGGAAATAAGCGACCCCGCGTTGTTCGTACCGACATACTTCAACGCGCTGCCAAAAACATTGACACGAATCGCGAACGCATTAGCCGGCTGATCGCTATCCAACAGAACCGTCGCAAAAACATCACTGCCGACGGCCACAGAACTGGTTGGTGTTGCAAAATAAAGAGAAGCCGCACGGGCCGCCGCCGGCGCGCAGGCCGTGGCCACTACAAATAACGAAAGAACCGATGCAAAAAATATTCTCTTCATAGTGATCATCCAGTCCAACGATACATAAGAATTGAAACGTCGGGAAAATCAACGCACCCACTGTGGTTAAGGTCGAAGCGGCTTATGCCCGACCCGCACTCATCATAATAATAGAGCAGAATCGATAGATCTATGATGTCCACCCGATTATCGCCATTAAAATCGGCCACCTGGAACGCCGGCGGCAAGAGCGGTGGGGCAATCGGAAACGTCGAGGTGGCATACGGACTTCCTCCGCCTCCCCCGCCCGGTTGCGGGTTTGAGGGCGGGCCGCCGCCACCGCTACTTGGCGCAACCGCAGAAAGCTTGGGATAGCTCGCATAGCTGTTCAACGCCGCCCCTCCAGAATTAACCATCCTAAAAAACCATGCCGCGCTCGTCGTCGCCGAGAGATTTACGAGCGCCCAGTCCCATTCCCCAAAATCCCCCGAAAGGAGCGCCGTGGGCGTTGCTGCCGACGGGTTCGATTCGCCGTAGCTCTCCCCCACCGTTGACGAGCCGAGCAGAAGGGTGACGATAACTTGGCCGTCAGCGACGGATGGATTGTCCAAGAAGGCCCACGCGGTCGAAGTTGAAACATCGGTCCACGGCCCCGAGGTGGCATTCGCATATTGCAGCGTGAACATGCCGCCCGCGGCGAAGGTCGCGCCCCCCAGGTTTGCAACGCTCATCCGCAAACGAATCTGAGAATTGATGTCGGGCGTGTCCGTTGCCGTTCCCTCTACCGCAAGCGGGATGGTTGGATCAAGGCCGTCAATATTTGCATACCAGCGGTATGCCTGCTCCGATAAAACCGTGACCGAAGGTGTTGCAGTCACCGTCGCGGGAACACTCGCCGCCTGTGCTGATAAAAAAGAAAGTCCGGGGACGAGGAGCAGGCTAAGAACCGCCGCGAACAATTTCCATTTCATTGAATCTAGGCATGTCCCATCCGGCGGCGCCGTGAGCGCGTCATAAATCGCCAAATGAGGAAGAGAGCGATCAACCCGCCCGCGAAGTAGACCCAATTATTTTTTACAAATGCGATGACCTTGCTAGTCGGGGAAAGCGAACCCGCCGGAAGCACGTGGAAAATGGTGCGCGTGCTCGCAATCACCTGGCTATTTTTATAGAAAACGACGTTCCCCCAGTAATCACCGACTCCCAAATGAAAGTCGGTCGGGAACTCAATGGTGTATTCGTCGATGGTGAAGGCGGGCGTCTGCGGGAAGCCATCCTGCTTCGTCATGTAGGCAAGCCGGACGGCGCCAAAGTGGTCGTAGAGGTCAAAGGTCGCCGAATCGAATCCTTCAGAAATATTGCCGTCATTTTGGAAACGCACGGTCGCGCGCGGATTCCATCCCTCTTCGATGTCAGAAAGTGTTATAAACGGGACTTTATAGCTTTCGTACACGCCATTGCCGACGGTCAGATTGATGGCCACGTTCGCACCGAGCGAGATCGCAACCTGGCCAGTGCTCGCCGGCTCGGTCGTGAATACGAGATTTCCGGAATATTTTCCGAGACCGGCGCTCTTGGGAACCGCCACCGACACGACGACCGGGAACTGGCGGGTTCCGGCAGGGATGATGAAATTAAATCCTTTGTCGATCGTGATCCAGTCGCGAATGGCGTCGGGGACATTGAGTGTGGCGGCGATGCCAATGTCGGCATTGGGCTGGTCCTGCACCAAATAAATAGTTTCCCGGTACGTTACGCCCGGCGTGAGGTGATCAGTATTCAAAAATGGCGGTGAAATACCGAATGCAGCCAGAGTGCTGGCTGGCGTGGCGAGCAGGAAAGCTATCCCCGCAAAAAGCGCTACCGACAAAGGCACACTATACCGTTGGAGAAGCGGCACTGATTGCATTGCGATAGGCTTACTATATCACACGACCACCTAGGTGTGGAAGACAGCGGTGAAGGTCGTTGTCGCGGTGTAGCTGCCCGTCGCCGTTCCTGCGGGGACGGTCAAGCCCCAGAAAAGATTTTGTGAAACGTTTGTGGTCGAAGTCGGCGATGTGAGAAGGAATCCGGCGACCGAGACCGCACTGTCGGTAAGCGCCGTGTCACTGCCGTTGCCAAAAGTGAAGCTCGAAGTTGCGTAGTGCTGGGAAGTGGTCGCGAATTGGTTGGATCCCGACTTAAACTCCGTGCCGCTGATGTTCAAACTGGTCGACGAATTCCCGGCATTCGCAACGGTCGTTGTCTGGTTTGTTGCACCGGTCGTAGAGCTTGCTGCCTGCGTCCCATAAGCAATCGACGAAGTCGTGATGTTGATAGCGTTTAAGGTAAGAAGTGACGTGGTGGCGGAGCTTGCCGTACTCGTCGCGCCGGCAGGGTCGGTAAAGTTGATCGTGGCTGTCCAGCTGTCAGAAGAAAAACTCGAGGACGCGTCCGTCGCATCGGCAAAATACTGCAAGTTGAAGGTGGTCGTCGTGTTCACCGAGGTCGTGGTACACGTGCTCGACGCCGTGAATGCGGATGCGGTGTAACAACTCCGGTTACTCGCCGTGCAGCCGGAGCCGGCAGCGGTCCGGTAGAGCACGATCGTTTCAGTGCCATTCTGAATATCGGTGCAGCCATTGTTGTCAGAAATAATTGCCGAAACACTAATTGCCTTCGTGGTATTCGCAGTAAGTATGATGCTCGCTCCACCCCCGTTCAAGTTAACCGAAGTCACGGTCGGCACCGCGTTGCCAATCGTCACCAAGCTGTTTATGGGACCGCTCACGGCCAACACCAAGCCACCAACCATAAAAATGCCGGTTAAGATGATAGCCGAAGGAATACTCAACTTGCTTTCTCTCATTACTAGTATTGTAACAAAAACGAGGTTTTATCTGGTGTGGATAACTACTGGCTCCAAACGGCCGTGAATGTCGTTGTGGCAGTATAGGTGCCGGTGGGCTTGCCGGTCGGCACCGCGATCCCCCAGAAAACGTTGCTTTGGACGGCGTTTGAGCTCGTTGGCCCAACCAGCAAGAATCCCGCGACACTTAATGCAGTATCGGAAATTGCGGTGTCGCTCCCGTTATTTACGGTGAAGCTGGAGGTGGCAAAATGTTGGGAACTCGTGGCGAGCGTATCACTCCCCTTCACAAAGGCGCTGCCGGTAAGCTGGAGCGTCGTTGAGCAGTTGCCCACCACTTGCACGGTGGTCGTGATACTACCGCCGGACGTTGAACTGGGAGTAAGCGTTCCGTAGGCAATAGAAGAGGTCGTGATGTTGAGTGCGAGGAGCGTTTGAAGTTCCACCGTTGGACTCGTCGTCGCGCCGGTTGCGTCTGCCGCATCGTGCACGGTGATCACCGCCGACCAGGTATCACTATTAAACGTAGAAGAGGCATCGGTTGCTTGCGCGAAATAATAAATATCCGCCGAGCAGCTGACGGTGCTGGTTGAACCTGAAAAGCTGCAACTCGAACTCGCAATCTGATAACAATTTTTATTATCAGCCGTGCACGTCGAGCCCAGAGCGGTCCGGTAGATAGTTGAGGTTGCGTATTTAATATCGCCCGGCCCATCCGCATCAGTGGTTGATGCAACAACCGTAATCGTCGCCGTAGTATTCGGCGAAAGGACGATGTTGGAGTTGCCGTTCAATTTCGCATTAGAAACGGTCGGTGCCGAGTTCGCGTTCGGTGTCACCGGGCTGCCGGATGGCACCACGCCCGGGCTGTAGTTGATGCGCGAATCAGAAGTAAAAATCTTATACGAATATGCCGTACCGTTCGTAAGGCCCGTGTCGGTGCAGCCGGTTGCCGCCGAATTCACCACGCATGCGACTGTGCTCGTGCCGATCGTGTTACCAACAGCATAGTTCGTACCGTCAGATGGAGATTGCGTCACCGTGGAGGTCGCGCGTAAGACCGTCGTCGTCGAAAAGTCGCTGTCGCCCGGATTTGTCCAGCTCAAAGTCACTTGGCCATTGCCGCCAGTCGCGGTCGCTCCCGCCACGTCGGCTGGCGCCTTATTGTCAATAGTAATTGGGCTCGAAGTCGTGTTCCCGCCAGCTTGATCCAAGCTTTTACTGTCGGTCCATGCAGAAACCGTCGAGGTCACGACATATTGCGTGTCCGGTGGGTTTGGCATTGAGGCATATGAAAGCGGTTTCACCATGACGTTAAAGGTGGTGGCGGTTGTCGAGACGTTCATGTTCGTCGTCGTAACATTCAACGACGTGGAAGCCGGATTCGTACTCGAACCGTACACGGTTGCGCCGGTACTGTCGGTCACAATAAATTGAGAGACACCGGTGGTTGTTGCAACGGTAAGAGTAAGATTCGATATCGAACTCGTACCGAAATTCGTCTGGAAGGTGAAGACGGTACCCGTTGCAGAATTCGCACTCGGAGCGATGGTTTGGGCGGCGGGCTGGGTTCCATCACCGAGCGTGATGGTGACGGGCGTGTATACAATCACGATAAGACCCTGAATTCCTGATCCTCCCGTTGAGCCGCTGCCGCGGCCGCCGCCGCCGCCACCGCCATAATTGCCGCCGCTCGCACCCGCCACGCCGTTCGCGTTTCCGCCACCACCTCCACCACCCGACCCCGCCGTCCCACCCCCGGGATTCGCCGTCCATTCAGTACCGTTTCCACCGGCGGTGGCGGGGTTGCCCGTCGATCCACCAGCACCGCCGCCATTACCAGTGCCGCCATCACCAGCGCCACCGACCACTCCGCTGCCGCCAGCGTTTGTACCATTACCACCAGCGGCATGATACCCAGCTGCACCACCACCACCGGCGCCGTTCGTAGTGTTCGTGGTAGTGCCGTTGCCACCAGTACCTCCAATAAATTTCGTGCTGCCAACGCTCGTCGAAGTTGCTCCGCCGCTACCAGCCGTGCCAGGGTTTCCAGCAAGCGCGCCGCCTCCTCCCTTCGCACCGACCACGACCGAGGTACTTGCGATGCCGCCGCAGTTGGTAGTTGCACTACAAAACCAGGTATCGCCACCTGTCGTTGACGCGGCGCCCCCGGCACCAACGTGAACGCCGGCGTTGGTCCCAATCGTGAGCGTGGTACTCGCATTGGTCGTTTTCGCGTACGCCCCACCGCCACCGCCCGCAGCGCCTTTACTGGTACTGCCGGTGTTCTTCGTTCCGCCGCCGCCGGCACCAATCACCTCAATACTACTCGAAGAGTTATTCCAATCGTTCGGAACCGGCCACGACGTCGAAGCGGTCGAGGTGATAAAAATAACAGTATCCGTAATAGCGTCTGATGCAATCTGCCATTCACGTGATTCCTGCCAGCTGCCGATCTGGAACGGACCGAGGCGATAGAGCTCCGGGCTCACATTGGGACCCTTCCAGGAATACGAGACCAGAGTGGAACTCCCATGGCGTAGATTCACATTCCAGGTAATCGTTTGCGTGTCGCCGGAAATAGCTTTGGTGCCACCCTGGTTCGGCATCACATCAAAAGAAGCCGGCACAGTTTCGACGACCGGCCCAGAATAATCGGCGTTCGCCTTGATGTTAAACACCATCGTATACCAGACCGGCGGGAAGATGCGGGTTGGGCCAACGCGCTCCACGTCGAAGGAGGGCTGCGCCTGCCCCTGAAATTGATCGTCAATACTGTGCGTACCATTGATCGTCGTTGCCGTAATGGAAACGCGGTAGACTCCCTGCTCCGCCACTTGCATGTGCGCAGTGTAGTCAGGATTATTGGTCACCGTCCCCGGCCCGCAGCTCGCGCTCCGAACGATTGTCCGATTGCTGGTGGAAAAATGTCGAAGCGCGCCCGATGGCGCCGTCACGTCCATATCGATTGCCGCGTTGCAAACCGTTCGGCCGGCATCGTCAAGGACGCCAAAGCCGATCTTCGCTACATCGTCAAGGGTGTAAATCGATTTATTGAAGTTCACCGCGAGGACGCCCCAATTGAAATTGCTTTCGGTCATATAAATTGTCCCGTTCTGCCAGATGAGAAGTTTCAAGGTATAAGCGCCCGGACGGAACACGCGGCCAGGCGTAGGCAGTATCACGCGCAAGTTGCCGCCGGTGACAAGCGTTGCCGCCTGAAGGTTCGTTGGTTGGGCATCCGGCCCAAGGATCTGCGTCACGATGGTGTTATTCGCATCGGGCAACGCCTGCAGATTGGGCGCAGTTTGGGCATGGGCGCGAATGCCAAACAATCCGAATAAAGCGAGCGCCGCCTTTTGTGCGGGCTCGAGGAAGGAACTCGGTGAACTGGCTGGCGTCACGTCTGGCGGCGAAGAAGTCGCCGCAGGTTCAGGCGGAGCGGGCAGCGCGTTCAAATCAAAGTCGAATGCGGGCGCCTCATTCGCTTTAAAATCCGTCCTATCGTTTACCGGCACCGGCTGCGCGCCAGGAGGAAGAACCAGCACCGGCGCATTCACATCGCCACTATTCTGCTGGCCGATATCAAGCGAGGGCAATGACGGCGCCACCTCGTAGTGTGTTTCAATGAACATCCCGTCGAGCAAAACGCGCGGAATCTGTGTGAGTACGGTCGGAGTCCCTTCGATCTTTACCTGTAATTTTTTGAGATCATCCCAGCTTTTCACAGGAAGGTTCGCGGTAAAGTTCTGCCAGTTTTCCGGGCTCACCTCGGCGAGTTCGGCCCACGTCTGGCCATCCAAGCTGTAGCTCACCTTGAGGAAATTTTCATTGACGATCGGTGCAGGAGCCGTGACCGGCGGCAGGGGCGCGGGTGTCGGCGCTGGCGCGGAGGCACCGCCGCCGTTGTCGGTCGCGGAACCCGCGTCGGTAGCAGTGAGATTGGTAGATGCATCGGGCGCGACAATAACGGTCGACGTGTCAGGCGGCGGCGCGACATCATCCGCAAGCGCGCGGTTGATAAAGAAAAGCATCGAGGTGCTCGGCGGCGCAGCAATCGTGGAACTGTCGGTGCTCGATGTAGCGGCCGCGGGCGTTGCATTCACCGGCGCGACTGGCGTTGAACTAGGCAGTCCTGGAATATACCAAATGAATGACAAGCCGACGCTCGTCACATCGCCCTGCGTCGCGAAGTCGGGCGGAACAAACGCGCCACAATAAATCTGCGCAAGAGGATTCGTCGGGTCATACGCGCTCGCATTGGTGCTATCGATCGGCGTGTTCGATGCGTTCAGGCTTTCGGGATTGCCTTGCGCGTTCGCCGGACTTTGCCAACTACCCAAACACGTGAGCGGGAAAAAATCTTTCACTTCCGCGTGTGTAGAAATTTTCCGCGCACTCCAAAAAATCCCGGTTACGAGAGCAATCATAAGCGCGGCGGTCACCCACGGCCGCCGGCGCCATAGGCCCGGCTTCAAATTTAAAACATTCTTCCCGTAAACAAGGCGGCGCGCCGAACGGACGATCGAATCAAAACGAGATTTCGCTTCGTTCGCTTGAACGTCAAACACGCCTCTCGGCCCTGTTTCTTTTCTTGGCCCAGACATTCCCTATGATTCTATCACCTAATGAAGCAGAAGCCCCAGTTTTTCTGGGGATTTCTCGCTCGCGTATCCGCGCTACATATTCGCAATCAAATCCGGGGCTTGAACCTAATGTTTTGAAAAAGCCTCATCAACTCCCCTCCAATTAACCACATTCCACCAGGCGTCAATGTAATCGGGGCGTTTATTCTGGTATTTCAGATAATATGCGTGTTCCCAGACATCCAGGCCGAGGATCGGCGTCGCGCCCACCATGAGCGGGCTGTCCTGATTCGGCGTAGTCATGACGAGGATTTTTCCATCGCTATTGCGCGCAAGCCACGCCCAACCCGATCCGAAAACTCCCGCTGCCGCCTTCGTGAACGCATCTTTAAACCTCGCGAAGTCGCCGAATGTTGCCGCGATCGCATCGGCGATTTTTCCCGATGGCTCGCCGCCTCCCCCATCCCCCGCGCGAGCCATGATCGTCCAGAAAAAAGAATGGTTCAGATGGCCGCCGCCATGATTACGTACCGCCATCCGAATGTCTTCCGGAACCTTGGGGAGGTTCGCGAGAAGCGAAGCGAGCGGGGCCTCGGCAATTTCCGGATGCTTGTCGAGCGCCTCATTCAATTTCGTTACATAGGTTTGATGATGCTTCGTATGGTGAAGCTCCATCGTCTTCGCGTCGATGTACGGCTCGAGCGCGTCGTAGGCGTAAGGAAGTTGTGGGAGTTCGTATTTCATTGTGATTTTCGTTTAATTATAATACATTATGCGGGATGGTAATTGGGGGGTCGTCTAACGGTAGGACAGCGGCCTTTGAAGCCGTGAATCGGGGTTCGATTCCCTGCCCCCCAGCCAAGAAATTTTACAAAAACAAAACGGGTGCGCTACTGCGCACCCAGTGAAGTTGCTACCTCTCGTGAGGCATACTCAGCGAGAAGAACTTCAAAATTAGAGAGATCCATCTCAGGGTTAATGAGCTGCACCAGCCTTGCGCGCGCCTTGTGGAGTTGGGATTTACTGTTTCCGATACTGCAGTCCAGCATAGCGGCGATCTCTACATGCTCATACCCCTGAATGTCGTGAAGGAAAAAGACTATCTGGTAACCAGGCGGTAATGCATCAAACTCCGCCCAGAAACGTACCCGCTCAGGCGACATTGTGAGTTGAGGATCAACGACCCCTTCATCAAATCGCGGCTCACCCCGCTCATCGCTCGCTTCATTCATCGCATCAAGCGATACTCCATCGATAACCTTTTTCCGTCGTCCCATCAGAACGACATTGACGGCGATGCGATAAACGAAAGTAGAGAGAGCGGATTCGCCCCGAAAGAGATGTAGTTTTCGATAGAGTTGAAGGAAGGTGTCTTGAGTAAACTCCTCTGCTTCGGCAGGATTGCCGGTCATCCTAAGGAAAACACGCCAAACACCTGACCGATTTGCAGAATAGAGCGCCTCAAATGCTGCTTCATCGCCCTCCCTTGCCCGTTGAACCATTTCCGCCTCTGTCATACCAGGCCTCCACTTCCAGACCTACTAAAAAAATCTTAATACTGCTTATGGAAAAAGGCAACAAAAAAATCCCGACCAATTACCAGATCGGGATTCTGCCGCCGGTTCCGAAAGTTACCGTCGGCGATGCCGTTTCCCTTTAGCAACTCGATCAAGAGATTCAGCAAGGGTGCTCAACTGTGCACAGCGGCGATCCAAGATCCTTACCACGGTGCTGAGATCTTTTTGAGAACGATGTCGGAACATGTCCTCAAAAACTTTGTGAGGCATGCTGAGCAAAACCTCAGCATCGTCTCCCAAGCGCGTAAGGACCTCTTCTCCTCCCACGCTTACGCAACATCTCGCCACTTCCCACTTGGGTCCGAACGAAACCCAATGCCTGCTTGAGCTTCAGCTCTCTCCCGACGATCCCTGCGGCGAGCGAGCATTGCCGCGCCGGTGGAAGATTTGCGAGAGCAATGGCGACCTGAAACTTCAGTCGCTTCGCGTCGGGTCGCGAGGGATCCATCAGTGCCTGAACTCGCGGATCCAGCTTTAGCAAGCTCAGATGCTGGTGAACCCACGCCGGCGAGTGCGCGAATATTTTGGCGAGTTTCTCCAGGACTTTCGCGCCATATTCCGATGTCGGTCCAAAGTGGGACAGCTTGATCCGCTGAATAGCCCGTGCTGTCTCCAGCGGGGTGTGGCCAGCGCGACCAAAGTTAGGCACGACCGACTGAAGAAATTGATCATCGGCGGACGCTACTGTTCGCACCTCCGCAATCATGGTTGGGATATTTTTTAAGCCACAGGCCTGAAAGCGACGCTCCCCATCGATCAACTCGAACTGATGACTCGGATCATCAGAAATCGGACGAACGCAGACCGGCGTCCTTTGTCCAATCTCTGCAATACTTTCCGCCAAGTTCCTGAGCTCCTCTGCGTTGAAATGTTTCCTCGGCTGATCTGCAAAGGGCCTGATCAACCGACGCTCGATCTTCACAATCGCTCCGACTTGGACCACTGATGGTGCTACTCCCGCCGCCATCCTGCCCTCCTCGCTTCTAAAATCCTTAGAACTGCTGCCGGAATACTAACAATGCCGGCGGTTTTAATCAAGTAAAAGGTTCGGCAGCGTCCAATTCCTACAAGAAAACCTTGGCGCACCGGGTCAGGCGATGCTCTTTCAATTTACCGCAACAATTATGAAGCCCTCCTCACAATACAAAACGGGGTCATCTCGTCAGATTGCCCAAGCGGATTATCCTTGAAAAGTTGGCCGATGAATTTTTCTGAAATTTTTCGCGTGGATTTGCCGAGCGAGAATACTCCGAGATAATTTGCGTCGAGGATGACAACGTCGTGGCCGGTATGTTCTTTGATGCGCCGAGCGACCCCGTTCGGGTCCCCGGGGGCCAGCTTAGCCGAGTGCGCATACTTCAGTATAGTGAAGGACATCGGGCAGTCGATTGACTTAGCTTGCTTTCCGCAGAGCCGATAGAACATTCCGCCGATGCCGAGGGGGCGCGTCACGGCGGCTATCGCGGCGGCGGCGAAAACGCGGGGATACCCAACTTCTTCGATTAAGAGCTGCATAGCGAGCGATGTACCGTGGCCGAAGCCGTGGAATGCGCTTGTCCCGTAAAAGGTACCGACGTTGCGGGCGAGAAATCGCGCAAGGCGCGTCGGCTTAATATCGCCGAAATCGACGATCCGGTTCTGGGTGACGCAGAGTGCTTTTTCACTTATAAAAATAATATCGTCAGGCAAAAGGTAGGGGCTCACATACGCCTCGATAAGCGGCATGATGTCGGTGTCCTTTTCCGTTATGAGGCGCGTTTTCACCGGCAAGCGAAGGTAGGTGTCGTGATCGATATCGGTTTCGATTTTCTTGCCGGGATTAGCAGTAAACTTTCCCGAGGGTGGACGGGCGGGTGCTTCGAATTCTTCAAATGAAGGTTTTTCGCCGCGGAAAAGCGCGAACAAGGTTCCGAGGAATTGATAGATAGCCGTACCGTTTTCACCGAGCTTTGTGCGAGAGTTTAAGTTCTCCGTCGCTTCACTATAGAGAATATGCGCTTGGTCAATATCCGCCTCACTGAAAGCGGCTTCTACGGTCGGCGCACCCTCCGCCACCATCCGCACAACAACCGAGCCGTCTCCCTGCGGCGTATAGAGAATTTCAATCCCGGTTTTTTTCTTCAGTTCTGTGTAGGTCTGCGTCTTTTCAACGAAATGCCTTACGACGATCGGTATTGCTTTATGATGTTTAACTTCCGTTATGGTATTTTTACCATCCACGAATACGACGATGGGGTTCAGATCCTTAAGCTCGGAGGATTCGAGCCATACTTCGGCAAGAATAATTATCTTATCGCCCGGCTGGAAGTGATGCGCTGGCGGTCCATTGAGGCAGATGTCGCCATTGCCGCGCGGGCCGGGAATGACGTAGGTTTGCCAAAATACGCCATTGCGCAGATTAGTGATATTAACATACTGGAACGGCTTCATGCCGCTCGCCTCAATCAAAGCTTGGTCTATGGTTATGGAGCCGATGTAATTCAGATCGGCTTCGGTCACGGTGGCCCGATGTATTTTTGCCATGCAGGCGCGAATGAGCATGTCGCTACTATTCTATTGCGCCACTATCACTTCTGCAACGGTATGCTCACATGGAACGCACTCCCCTTCCCTTCGCCCGGAGATTCCGCCCAGATTTTCCCTCCGTGGGCCTCTGCAATTTTCCGCGCAATAAACAAACCGAGACCAGTACCGCGAATCTGCTTCTTGATGCGTTCGTCGCGCACAAATTCTTCAAAAAGATGCGGGATGAGCTCTGCCGGAACTCCCACGCCCGAATCAGCAACGCTTACGGTTGCCGTCCCGATCGTAGCGCCCGGCGCGGCGCTCGCTGCCCCCGGCGCGAGCTCTTCGGTGAGCGTTACGTGAACAAAACCGGTTGGCGTGTATTTGATCGCGTTGTCGGTCAGGTTCTGGATCACCTGCTTTAGTTTTTCCGCATCCGCATTGACCCAAACCGAATGGTCCGGCGCCTGGAGCGTGAATTCGAGCTTCTTTGTTTCGGCGAGCGGCTTCAGCAGATCAACCATGCCGGCGACCATTGGCGTGAGGTCGGTTTTCGCAAATGAATATTCCATTTTACCTTCTTCCACTTTGCGCACGTCGAGGAGCGTGTTGATGAGGCCGATGAGATCGTCGGCCGAGCGGCCAATTTTTGCGAGCGACTCTTTTACCTTCGGCTCGACGGCGCCGTAGGATCCATCGATGATCAGCGAGGTGAACCCTTTTATCGCCGCAAGCGGTGAACGGATCTGGTGAGACGCGAGCGACAAGAGTTCGCTCTTGAAATGCGAGAGCTCGTCGAGCTGGGCGTTCTTTTCTTCGAGTTGCTTATCCAACCGCTCGAGCTCTTCGCGCTGTTCGACCTCTTTGCGGACGCTCTTGATCAAGAAAACGCTGAAAACCAACGTGAGGGCAAACACAGCGGCTCGAAATAGTGTGGTCGCCAGATTTCCTGAAAGGACGACTTCTGCGAGAGAAATAATAGAGAGGATGAAGGCGAGGATTTCGGTGGCGATCACCTTCACATTCAGCAAATGGTGACGCAGCATCGCATACGAGGTAAGCGCGACGAACGGGAAAAGAAAGAGCGCGCCAAATTTTATATAGTGGGTGTCTTCAAAAAATGCGGGTAACACAAAATTAAAAATGAGGATGAGGCCAACCATGAGCATGAAGCCAAGCAGGAAAACGCGCAGAGCTTTCTTTTCGTCGGCTTCAGCTTTGCTCACGCGCCGAAGCAAAAAGATGATGCCTCCGATATTCAAAAATCCGACGATCGCTGCAAAGAAAATAATTCCTGGCCCATTAGTAACGTGCGCAACAGGACCCTCGGTAGATCCGGCCACTTGAGAAAATATAAGTGGCGTGAGCGTGAGCGCAGCGGCAACCATGGTCAACGGAACGAGGAGGCGCGAAAAATAGGGCGAGAATTGGGCCTGCTCGCGCGGAAAAATATATGAAAGGGCGAATGTGAAAAATGAAGCGAGAACGCCGAAGAACAGCACGAGGCGCAGCAACCAGAACGACGCCTCTGATGATGAAACTTGATAAGAAGAATAATTGACAATACCCCAGATGCTCGCGCTCACGGCAAGCGCGAGGAAAAAGCGACTCGAAATGCTTTTAGAATTGCTGAAAAAGGTGATGAAACCAAGGATCACCATTCCGGCGGTCGCAACTCCGACTGACAGCAAATCGAGGTTTCCAAAACTTATTCCCATTGGATTTCTGGTGGTCGTTTATGCGAAACGGCGGTTGGCGGACCAGAGTGCCCGATGCGGAACGCAACGGCAAGAATCCCGTTCGTGGTTTTGAACGATTCGCGCAACCGATCATAGGCACGATCAATGATTTCTCGATCGAGCGCTGAAAAATGTGCTGCGTTTCCTAAGTTCGCTTGTTGCCATAAGAAAAGAACGCCGGTGATTAACTGAAATCCCAAGCCGAGTTTCGCCGCGCGCAACCAAATATTTTCCACCATCTTCCCCGCTTCAATAAAATCTTGGTCATTGTCTTTTACGGCGATCACGCCGATCAAGCCGGCCGATGAAATCGTTTTCGCGTTTTCCTCATAAATTTTTTTAGGAATTTTTAATTTGGAAAGGAACTGCGCCGTCTTCCATTTTCTCAATAATTTGAAGATGGAAGATTTTGGCGGTTTCACCTCCATGGTTCGCACATATAAACCTTTGCGAGTCTTTTGATGCTCTTCTTCCCATAAAATTTCTTCGAAAAGGAGGCGGTGCAGCAGTTCATTTTGGAATGTAACGAGGATGTCGAACGCCAAATTTTCTGCCACCGGCTGCAGCTCCCCTTCAACGATCGAAAGCTCGCACGATGGGAATCGCTGAGCTTCTTCAAAGAGATATTTCTTGTCGTGCTCGCCGATCGGGGTTGTTTTAAAGGGGCGTCGGTTCGTGTGCCGATGAGAAATGGCCGAGGCCAAATTGTGAGTCACGACTTTTTCTGCCGGCCTCAATTCGAAGGAGGCAAAAACATTCCCGCCGGGAAACACGGTGACATGCGGCGCGAAACCTTGCTGGCGGGCCGCGATTTCCATATTTTCAATAAGCGCTCCGTGAGCGACATAGGTGCCGCGATTTCGAAAATTCATCACCGCATGGTCGCGTTCGGGCAAACCAATCACATCAATTTTGTTCCCGTTCCCGCGAACAGCAAACTTCCACGGCTGCGAATTGCTCCCCGACGGCGCCAGGTTCCCCGCCTCTATGATTGCCTGAATTTTTTCTTTTTGCATTAAGAAACTATGCCTGCGGAGGCGGACCGCTCATCATTTTCATGAATCGCTCGAGTTCCCGTTTGCGGAGCTGCAATTCGTCCGCATAGTTTGGGTCAAGCACCGATTCAAGATTAATTTCAGATTTTCCTTCGGTTACCGGTTGGCCGAGCGCAATGCGTCGCACGAGATACGCAATGATCACGCCGGAAAGCGTTGCGGCCGAAGCGAGCTGTGGCCAGGAATAAAGCGTTTTCCCAACCTCTTGCACCGATTGGAGCACGCGCGAGGGCACGAGCGACACGTCAATAATTTTTGCCATCGCTTCAAACATTTTTGGAGGCGACCTCTTGATTTCGTCGATATCCATCCCCTCGAGTGCTCCGTAAAATGGCTTCAGATCAGGGCGGAGGTCAAAGCGCTCAACGTCCACAATCACACTATCGCCATTATCCGTCACCATCACGACCGGCATGTTCCGTTTCTTTGCCCCCTCGCGCATTTTCACCTTCATTGCAATATCGTCCAATTCCTCGACGAGCACATTTAAACCATTCAAGAACTCATCGATGTTCGCCGGCGTGATGCCGTCAAGATAGCAGTGGATCTCGGCATACGGATTGAGTTGGTAAAGGTACCGCGCGATCACTTCAGTCTTATTGATGCCGATCTGCGTGAAGTCGAAACGCATTCGATTTAGATTGGTTGGCGAAACCGTGTCGGGATCCGCTAGTTTAATAACCCGAGCGCCGCCCATGAGGGCGAGCGTCACTGCGCCATGACTCCCCACGCTAAGCCCCGCCACACCAACCGCGCAGTTATAAAACTTCTCTTGCTCCTCTTTATTGATGATATTGCGATTGCGTGCAGTGCGAATTTCCTGGTGCAGCGCATCGTCGAGATAGTGGACCAGCGTTTCGTTCCAAGGGAAAAACACCCACTTGCCACAGATCTCAAGCGGCTGCCCGCCGGAATGCTCTTTAATAAAGGCCTCGAATTCTGCCTGGTACTGCTTATTGAACCGGAAACGTGGGTTATGGATCAGAAAGACGTCCTCAAGTTGCTCACGATAGACATCAACAACAGCATGGGGAGGATGCGTCTTTTTAATCTCTTCAAGAGAAGTTTGCTTGGGGTCAAAAATGATGGGTTTTTCCATGTGTTCATAATTATAACTTTTTTACCCATTTATGCTTATTGCCAAGCATGAAGTACTTGGGGTGCTCATATTCCCAAAACGCGATCCTCACGAGGGGGCGGCCCCTCACCTGATCCGAAAGCTCTCGAAATTCCGAACTCTTCCGGCGCAAAGTTTCGACAATGTGGCGCTCGGCCATTTTTGCATACTCCCGCTTGAGCTTATGATTCCGCCTTAATTCCAAATTAATTTCCAAATATTGATTACGGCGAGTGTCATATTTGGTGATCATCGTAAATTTGCTAGTCAGGAAGCGGGTTAAATTTTTATGAAAGAGTGCCGATTTCACAAATTCGGGGAAGATAAGGACGCCATAGAGTGTCGTCGCAAGGTTTTTCCGTTCATATACATAGACCAGGGGCAATTGATTGATGTAGGGCGTAATCCTCTCCCGCTTTGCGGCAACCCTAAGCGAAATACCGTTTGCAGAAAGCACCTCGTTGAAATCGTCGAAGCTCAACAAACCGCCGTGATCCCCTGATTGATAGCGCACGAGGGGCGCCGGACTCCGACCCGTCAGGAATAGTTCGCCCTCAACACACTCAAAGTTAACGAAATGTGGGATGTATTGCGCGAGCGTGGGGGTTTTTAATGTGCCACCAAAAAGGCCCTCAAAAATTTTGCCGCTATCGTAAGCCAAGCGGCGTCCGAGAATCGTGAGAGGCGTTTCGACGGCAACAGCCCCGAGCTCCGAAGTCCCATAGGTATTCATCGTATCCGTAAAAATATTTTTGACCGCCTTTTTCTCGGCAAGGTAATCCCGAAATTCTTCGGTAAACGCCTCGCCAGTGAAGACAGCGCGCAAGTTCATCGCCCGGACATTAATCCCATCCTCAATCGCATTGTCAATAATATCTTTCACGAATGGCGGGTAGCCGGCGATCACCACTTGCCGAAACCGCGGCGCCAGGTTTTTTAAAATTTTTGTCACCTCGATTTTGTTGAGGCCCGGAGAAATGACCGATATAGGAAGCTTGCGCATATTGCTCGCAAGATATGCTGCCGCATGAATTCCCATTCCAGCCGACCAGACCCCCATGCCGAAGGTAATGATAAAGAGCGTGGGCCCCTCAATGGTTTTTTCGTTGTTACGGAAAAAATTTTCGATGATGACCTCCCTCACCAAATCGGACTCGTTGTCACGTTGGAAATAAGTCGCTTCACCGGTAGAACCCGATGTTGCGTGAATGGTTAATGGTTTTTTAATGCTACCATCCCAAAATAATGATTCATAAGGATAGGCGTGCAGGTAATGTTCTTTGCTCGTCGGTGGAACCAGTTCGAAATCGCGCAAGGTTTTTACCTTAGCAGGATTCACCCTCGCCTTCTTCAAAAAATCTTTATACGCGGGCACACGCTGTGCTGCTGCATGGAACAGTCGAAGGGTTTCCCGTTCCCCCGTCTTAACCCAAAACGCGCTTTTCTTGCGCTTGATGTCGTGTATGGCGAGATCGGGATTCATATGTTCCATAATTACCGCGTGATCAAACTCTGAATTCCCGACACCAATTTTTCGATTTCCGTTTTACTGAAAATGGGCACACCGCGCAGATTTCTTGTCGCGAGCGTTCGTTTCGCTGGATCCATTTCGCCCCACGGATCATGCAAACTCGTAAAAAAGGCTACTTTAATGCCGCGCGTTTTCGGATTTTCGTGGAGCGCGAGCGCCAAATCCCAACCAGATGGTCCCGGCGGCATGTAGATGTCACTCAAGATGAGATCGGGCTGCAACGACTCAGCTTTTTTGAGGGCGTCGAGGGTTCCATGCGCCATCGCGGTCTCAAAATTTGCCGTCTTCAACTTGGCGGACGCAATGTCTAAAAACATATCTTCGTCATCAACAAGGAGAACGAGCGGGATGCTCCTCATACCATTTATTATAACAAAAAAGGGCCTGCGAATTTTCGCAGGCCCGTCGAACAAACTTCTTTACAATCCGAGCACCTCCGGCGGATGGGCGAGGAACATGATCTCCTCGTTCCACCGGATCGGCTTCACGCCCGGCTGCGGCATGAGCGCGCAGCAGTCGGCGGGAGCCACGATCGGCCCTTGGCTGCCGTTTGCGATGACTTGGCCCTTGGTGATGAGCTCGAAATTCTGAATCGGCTTCACGAGCTCGTACCCGGCATCCGGATACCGCACGGCGTCAAAGACCCGGTAAACCCGCTGCTCCCGCTTCGGAGCGAGATGCTCCCGATCGATCACGCCCAGCTTTGCGAGGAAGGTTTCCGCGCACGTTACGGCGCGCGGGAACGTCTCGGAAGCCTCGTGCCCACCAGCTTCGATGCCGTATACCGCGGCGCGGCCGTCGCCATAGAAGTAACACGCCGGCTTTCCCGACTGGACTTTCTCGATCCCGGCGAGTACGGTCTCGATGGGGAACCGACGGACCATGCCAGTATCGCTCCGATCAAGCGCGACAACCATGGGCAGCGTATTCGAGAGCGTGCTGTGGATGTCGAGCGCGTAATCGAATCGCGCCCAAATCCGCTGCAGCTCATACGCCCGCCGGACTTCGTACCGCGCGTCATCTTTACTCAAGACGTCCGGCAGGCGATTCATGTTCAGATCCGTGAAACGAGCCTGGATCTTTCCCTGGTCGTCGCCCGCATCCAGCGCCTCGAAATAGCGGCGCATCGCTGCGGGGTTGTTGAGGACAAAGATCACCGTCCCCTTCTGAATGTTCCAGGCATGCCGGCGACGGAATTCGTTGTACACCGCGAGTCCGGCCGGTTCGTTACCATGGGTCCCGACGGTGATTCCTACCACCGGACCGGGAGCACCAGAGTCGAGCATCCATACTCCCTGCGCACCGTCCCGACTTTCGCGCAAGGCGTCGAACGCTTCGCGAAGCATCACTTGGGTTTCACGGTCCACGTGAACCTCCGTTGGTGTTGGATTTTACTAATGTAAAAGAACGTTGGCATTATACCTCTATAATATTTATTTGTCAAGTGTGTGACATATGCGTTGTATAATAGCGTAGTGAACAAAATACAGATTTGGACCTGGATCTTGGTTGGTATCGCGGGCGCAATGTCGGTATTCGTTTATATAAAAACGCTGCCGCCGCCCGCCGGGAAATACGATTCATTTGCAAAATGCATCGCGAATACTTCAACCACCTTTTACGGCGCGTTCTGGTGCCCGCATTGCGCAGACCAAAAACGCGCGTTTGGTGATGCGGCAAAATATTTGCCGTACCACGAGTGCTCGACGCCCGACGCGCAACACGAGCTCACCTCGTGCGTGGATGCGGGCATCACGCAATATCCAACGTGGCGCTTTCCCGATGGATCGAAGCTCGTCGGTGAGCAATCGTTCGAAACACTTTCTGCAAAAACCGGCTGCCCGTTGCCGAGCTCACCGTAACGCTGGTACAATGAATTTAATAATTTCTTAATGACGCCGTTCGTCCAAAACATTACGAATATTTTTTCTTTTTTTGTCCTACTCGGCGATATGGTTGCGGTCGCGCTCTTCGCGGTCCTGATCACGCCGCTCAGGCGCACACAGAGCGGCCGGGCGCTCACGAACTTTATTGGCGAGCGAGCGGTACTGCTTTCTTTTCTCATCGCGCTCGGCGCAACGCTCGGCAGCTTGTTTTATTCAGAGATCGCGGGTTTCGCGCCCTGCGTCCTTTGCTGGTGGCAGCGCATCTTCCTTTATCCGCAAGTTATTTTGCTATTCGTCGGCTTTATGAAAAAAGATCAGCTGATCCGCCTTCATTCTATTATTCTCTCACTCGTCGGCGGCGTTATCGCTCTTTACCACACGTTCATCCAATTCGGCGGCGAGGCGATCGTCCCCTGCAGCGCCACTGGCCCCAGCTGTACGACACTTTATTTTCTGGAATATGGGTACATAACGATCCCGACGATGTCGCTCACGGTTTTTGCGCTTTTACTCCTCATCATGCTCACGCCGCACCCTAAGGATAAGCAGGTGAACGAGCTTTAAAAACGGCGGCCTACCGCCGCCGTTCGGTCTGCGAGATTTTTTCGAGCATCGCGATCAATGCGCGGCGCTCTTTTTTGCTGAGGATAGAAAACAGTTGGCCGATTTTTTTCACGCGCTCGCGCATGCCCCGGGCGAAAAATGCCTTGCCCTGCGCGGTGAGCGCGAGGCGGGCGGTGCGACGATCCTTGGGATCAAGCGAGCGGCGAAGCAGGCCTTCGCGCACGAGCCCATCAACAAGCAGTGACGCCGCCGGGCGCGTCACGCATAAAAACTGCGCTACTTCATGGATGGGCGGCCTCCCCCTTTCCTTCACGTAGCGCAGGGTCTGAAAGTGGACCATCGAATGGCGCTGTTTTTCGTCGCGCATGCGCCTGCCGAGGCCGAAGAGGAGGGTGAAAATTTTTGCGTCGTCAGATGCCATGATGGGAGTCTACCCATTCTGTGTAGCATGGTGACTATGGCGGCGCAAGCCGATCGGCCAAAGCTAACCAACCGAAACCAGCCGGTTAACTCGAGCCGCGCGCATAGAGCCCCGTGAGCGTTGCGGTTTCTAAAATATGTCCTTCCATAAAACTTTCGAGCTCCGGCTTTCCGGTGGCGTCGGTCTGCAAATCGAGAACGGTATCCAGCGCATACAATTGGATCTCGTAGTGGTGCGGCGCCCCGGGCGGCGGGCACGGCCCGGTATATCCCGCTCCCCGACTATTCATACCCTCGCTTGATCCTGGCGGAACGCTCTCTTCTTTAATCACAGTCGTGCGCGGCGGAATATTCCAAACCGCCCAGTGGGTGAAACCACCCGGCATGGGCGCATCGGGGTCGTGCATAATGAGCACCAAACTTTGCGCCTCAGCGGGCACATTCTGGATGATGAACTCCGGATTAATATTTCCACCGTCGCACGTAAATTTTTTCGGGATCGAACCGTGCTCTTCAAATGATGGGCTGGTTATGATCATGGTTATATTATTGAGCGGATCGTGCCACAGCGCACTGCGGCGTTACGCGGTCGCGCCGTTACGGCCTTGTACCGCTCGCATATTCATCGTATTCCTGCTTCATGAAATTTCTTTGAACGGGGTCGCGGGGCTTCGTGACGCCCGGATAGCGCCAGGCACTGATAATTTTCCGCTCGCGCCGGGAATCCTGGAACATCACCCAGATTTCTTGATTCCATTTCCCCGCCCGCAAAGCCCCTGGCTGCATCGCGGCTATCGTTTTGGGAGCCACCCCTTCTTCAGTCCGCTTGGGCGCATTCAACACGCGTCGCACTCGCGACGGCGACAACCGGTAAAACTGCATCTTGGCCTTCGCGTGGAATGTCCAAGAAAATAATTTTGGTTTGAGTATTTCAGACATTCAACCTGCTTGCCGCGTGCCGATAGGGGCAATATTCACAATCCGCCGACGCGTCCGGCGCTTCGCCTGAATCGAGAATCGCGCGGGCGCGGCGCAACCCCTGCTCCACCCACGAATCATCACCGGCAAGGGGCTCGACAAAAAGGTCAAAGGCGAGCGCTGCATCGCCATTCCCAAAGCCCTTCCCCTTATTGACGCGGGCGAACACAAAATAACCGGTCGGGGAAACTTTAAATTTATTTTGTCGCAGCAGCCACTGGTATACTTCCATCTGCCGCCGGTAGGAATCATAAATCTGGTGCTCTTTCGCACCCGTCGCCTTGTAATCAACCACCATCAATTCACCATCGGCATTCACCCAGATGTCGTCGACGGCTCCATAAACCAAGAAGTCGGTTTTTTTATGTTCGAATTGGACGCCGGTAAAATTGTGGCGCCACTGGCTCATCTTTTCATGCTGGAACGGGACCGCCCGAATACCATTCTTTATCATGACGGGGTGCGCGGTGCCCTTTTCACGGTGCACATCAAATTCTTCCTTGAGGAGATAATCGATCGCGTTGTTGATCGTGAACGGGGGCCCGGAGGGACGCTTCACGCCGTGATTCATATCGAGCCAAAAACAGCGCGGGCAATCGAGGGAGAGTTCTAATTTCGTGCGCGAAAGCTTCGTCATCAGGCCATTATACCAGAGGAGCCATTAAAGAACTATTAAAATTTGGTTGCGTTATTGCGTCGCGGCGATGTGCTTCAGGCTGTACGCCAAATTCCCATCCACTTTTTTCCCTGGATTAAAAATATCTAACGGATCAAAAATCTTTTTAACTTTTTCAAACAAGGCGACGATGTTCGGGCCGTACATTTCGGTAAGATACGGCGTGCGAATGAGGCCGTCGTTATGCTCGGCCGTGATCGAGCCGTGATACCGGAACACGAGCCGATAGACCTCTTCGGAAATTTTCGGGATGAGGGCGCGGATGCGCTCTTGCTTCAGGTCCATGAGCGGAATGATGTGGAAATTACCATTGCCGGGATGGCCAGCGATCGTGTAGATCAAATCATTTTTATATTTATCGAGGATCGCGTTCAGCTTTGGCATGAACTCGGGCAAATATTCCGGCTTCACGATGAAGTCGTCGATGAACGGCGCCGTATCTTTCCCCGTAACCGCGCCATGCAGCAGTGCAAAACTTTGGCGGCGAATCGCCCAATACTTTTCCGCTTCCTGGGCGTTGCGCAAAACGCGGATGTTCACGCCCGGCTTCGTTTGCGAAAATTTGTTTACGGCGGCGCGCAAACGCTCAAGCTGCATCGCAAGGTCATGCTCGCTATCCGACGCCAGCTCCACCAGCACCACCATTTTCGGCATGCCGTGCCGCAGCACCATGAGCATTTCGGGAATAAATTGCCAGGCAAGTTTGAAAATATTCCCCTTCATTGAGCCGAGTACCGCCCGCCACAACGTGACGGCCACGCTCAAGGTTTTGTCATCATATGATTCCAAACTCTCCGGATGGAATTTAAGGAGTTCAACGACGAGGTCGGCAATGGGGTCCAGCGTTTTCAGGAACACCACTGCCAGGCGCGAATATTTTTTTGCCGGCACGAGGCCGAGTTTTGCTTCGGCAAGCAAGCCGAGCGTCCCCTGGGCGCCTACAAAGATTTTCGTGAGGTCGAAAACATCTTTTTCTTTATCCCACACATCCCACAAATAATAGCCGGCGGAATTTTTTGAAACATCGGGTTTCGCCTTTTTGATTTCGTCGTAATGTTCATTCAATAGTTGGTATGTTTTTTCATAAAGATCGCCCTCGAAACTTTCCTCGTTGAGTTTGGCGTGAAGTTCGGCGCCCGAAAGCGGCTTCAAAACATGTTCTCTGCCATCGCTCAAGACCACCTTCAGTTCGCGCACATAATCTTCGGTCTTGCCATAGGCAAGCGTTTTCTCGCCGCCGGAATTGTTGTTCACGATGCCGCCGATTGCACAGAGGTCTTTTGAGGCGGGGTATGCCGGGAACAATAATCCGCGGGCATTAAGCTGCTTTTCGAGATCGCGGAAGTAAACGCCGGGCTCCACCACGGCATAGGAATCCTCAATTTTTTTGATGTGATTATAAAACTTCGTAAAGGAGACGATGATGCCGTTATTGAGCGGGCCGCCGGTCATATCGGTCCCCGCAGACCGTCCGGTGAGCGAAATGGGTTCGCCCGCAGTTTTTTTCTTAGCAACAAAGGCGACTAAATTTTTGAGATCCTCGATGTCTTTTGGGTATACGACGAGCTGCGGCCTTACTTTGAACAAAGAATAATCACGGCTGAACTTGGTGAGCGTCGCATCATCACCGGCAACGTCACCATGAAAAAACGAGCGGATTTCATCGGCCAACATACGCTCATTGTACCACGCGTCGAGTGCCTCCCCCCGCTATGTGATTCGCGTCGCCGCGGCGCGTGCTGCGGCGACGCGCACCGCTCCTTGGCGCAAAATTTTTACGCGCCCATGTTGAAACGTGATGAGGGTGGAGGGCTTCGCTTTAAATTTTCCTGCATCGATATAGAGCTTCACCGCCGTCCCAAAATATTTTTTCGCTTCACGGATGGTGCGCGCGGGCAATTTGCCCTCATGATTGGCGCTTGGCGCCACGAGCGGCCCGGTTTCAAGCAGAAGTTTTCGCAACCAGCTTGGTTTCGGCAGGCGAAACGCGAGCGTGTGAGTTCCTCGATGCAGATAGGCAAATTTTTTAGATTTTTTTAATGAAAAAATGATGCTGATTTTGCCGGGCCAAAATGATTTCAACGGCCGGCGCATGCCCGCAGTAACCGTTGCGCCAAAGGCTGCGAGCTGGCTGATATCACCGATCAAAATGATCAGCGGTTTTTTCAAATTTCGCTTCCGCAAGCGATAGATTCGCCGCACCGCCTTCGGCAACAGCGCCGAGCCGACGATGCCATAGATAGTATCGGTTGGCATCACCACGACTGTTCCGGCACGCAAGCACGTAACCGCGTTCGCGAAATCTTTTTTGTGCATAAATTATTGAGGCGTTGCGAGGTGCGCGAGCGAGCGAGCGCCACGCAATTTTTTGTGGTACTGGATCGCGAATCGGTGGGCTTCGTCACGCACGCGAACCAGCGTCGCCTTCGGCACACCACATGGTATTGCGCCGATGATGTCGTTTCGTTTGCGTTCCGAACCTTTCACAATGCCGAGGATCGGGATGTTCAAACTCGCCTGGCGCAGCACGCGACGAGCGGCGCTCACCTGGGCAACACCACCATCAACGAGGATGAGATCCGGCAGGCGCCAGTTATTTTTAAACCGCCGCGCGAGCATCTCGGTCAGCATGCCAACGTCGTTCGGCTGAAAAATAGTTTTGATTTTGAACTTGCGATAATCGCTCTTCTTCGGCGCACCGTCCTCAAAAACGACCATGGAACCGACCGCCGAAGTCCCGGAAATATTCGAGATGTCATATCCCTCGATGCGGTAGAGTTCGGCGTCTTTTGAACGCGGGGCAATAAACGGCGAGTCGGAGATAAGCGAGGTATCGCGGATGTGGCGCAGGGCAAAGAGCTGGTGGCGCAACGCAGTAGCCTTTTCGAAATCGAGTTCCCCGCTTGCCTCCCTCATTTCTTTTTCGAGCGATCGCAGCACAATTTTCTTTTTTCCGTCCAAAAATAATTTGAGGTGGTCTATATTTTTACGGTACTCGCCCCGCGCTATCGCGCCAATGCACGTACCCGGGCAAAGCCCTAGTTCATAGTCAAAGCAGGGACGCGCGAATTTGCCGACACGATCTGATTCGTGCGTGCTCCAGGGGAAAATCCGGCGCAGCAGGCGCAACGCTTCTCGGGCGCTCGACGCCGAGGTGAATGGTCCCCAGCGATAGCCGCCATGCCCAGGATCTTTCCCGCGCGCGAGTTGCACGCGCGGAAATGTATCATTCGTTATCTCAATAGAGAGAAAACTTTTATCGTCCTTTTCGCGAACGTTGTAGGGCGGCAAGAATTTTTTGATGAGCTCGGCCTCGAGGATTAGGGCTTCGAGTGCCGTGTCGGTCGTTTGATGATCGATTTTTCTGATGCGCTGCACGAGCGCCTCGATGCGCACATCGTGGGGCCGTTCAAAATAGCTTGAAACGCGCCGGCGCAAATTCGCCGCCTTTCCTATATAAAGGATCCGCCCGTCATGATCCTGCATCAAATACACCCCGGGCGAATCCGGCAGCGATTTGTAATTTAATTCTTTTTTAATCATTGCTTCAGGGCTTTGCGGAGATAGTGGCCCGTGGCGCTCCCCGCCTTACGCGCAATATCTTCCGGCGTTCCTGTCGCGACGATCCGCCCGCCACGCTCGCCGCCTTCAGGCCCAAGATCGATCACCCAATCCGTGGTCTTAATAACATCAAGGTTATGCTCGATAACGACCACCGTGTTGCCGCGGTCAACCAGGCGCTGCAAAACTTTGACCAGTTGATCCACGTCGGCAAAATGGAGGCCGGTCGTCGGCTCGTCGAGCAAGTAGAGCGTGCGACGCGTGTCGCGCTTCCCCAGCTCGGCGGAAAGTTTAATGCGCTGCGCCTCGCCGCCCGAGAGCGTCGTCGCCGACTGGCCAATTCGCAAATAACCAAGACCAACTTCTTCAAGAATGGCGAGTTTTTCATGGAGCCACGGAATGTCTTCAAAAAATTTCACGGCTTCTTCGACCGTCGTCTGCAAAACATCGTAAATGTTTTTACTCCGATATTCTACTTCGAGGGTTTCGCGATCAAAACGTTTCCCTTTACACACATCGCAGCTCACATAGACCGTCGGCAGGAAGTGCATCTCGATGGCGATCGTGCCATGGCCTTCGCAGTTCTCACAACGCCCGCCGGGCACGTTAAAGCTGAACCTTCCCGGCTTGTACCCGCGCACCCGGGCGTCTTCCGTCGCCGCAAAAAGATCGCGGATGTGCGTCCAGGCGCCAATATACGTCGCCGGGTTTGAACGCGGCGTGCGGCCGATCGCGGCTTGGTCAATATTGATGACGCGATTAATATATTCGAGTCCGAGAATCGATTTGACGCCGCCGGCTTTGAAATTGGCGTGGTTGAGCTTGTCGGCAATATTTTTATAGAGAACGTCGTAGACGAGGCTCGATTTGCCCGAACCAGAAACGCCGGTCACCGCGATGAAACGCCGGAGCGGAATGTCTACGTCGACATCCTTAAGGTTGTTCGCGTGAGCCCCGCGGATTTTCAACGCATCTCCCTCGACGACACCACCCTTGCCGATTTTTACCTTGCGTCGCTCCGCGGGCACTTCGATAAACTTTTTCCCGCGCAGGTATTGGAGCGTCAGCGAAGTCCTTTTTGCATCTTTAAGAATTTCCGGAATCGGCCCTTGAGCAACGATCTGCCCGCCATGCACGCCCGCCGCCGGACCAATGTCAACGAGATAATCTGAAGCGCGGATCGTGTCTTCGTCGTGCTCAACCACGACGATCGTGTTGCCGAGGTCGCGCAAGCCTTGGAGCGTTTTGATGAGCTTTGCATTGTCGCGCTGGTGCAAACCAATCGTTGGTTCGTCCAAAATATAGAGCGTGCCGACGAGGCGCGATCCGATTTGGGATGCGAGCCGGATGCGCTGCGCCTCGCCGCCCGAAAGGGTGCCCGCCTTGCGGTCGAGCGTGAGGTATTCCAAGCCAACGTCAGCCATGAATTTTAATCGGCTTTTAATCTCGCGGAGCGGGGCTTCGGCGACTTCTTCCTGTGACGAACTCTTAAATTTCATTTTCGAGAAAAAGGCCAGCGCGTCTTCAATGGAAAACGCGGTCACGTTCGTAATGTTTTTATTGTCGATGAGTACATTCAAACTTTCTTCGCGCAAACGTTTGCCACCGCAGACGGCGCAAATCTCTTCAGACCACAAATCTTTCGTGCCAAGTCCGTGGCATTCGGGACACGCACCGTACGGACTGTTGAATGAAAAAAGGCGCGGCTCGATTTCGGGAAACGAGAAGCCGTCGTGCGGGCAGGTGAATTTTGCAGAAAGGGAGATTTCTTTGTCGGTGATCACGGTCACGACATCGTTGCCGTATTTGAGGCCGGATTCGATCGCTTCGGCGAGGCGCAAACGGTTGTCTTTATCCTTGAAATCCATACCCGCAGGGATCCGGTCTACCACGAGCTCGATCGTGTGCGTGTGGTAGCGCCCGAGCTCGACGCGTTCGCGCAATGAATGGTAGGTACCATCAATGCGGACTTCGGAAAAACCGGCGCCCAAAAAATCATAGAGCATCTGGTAATATTCGCCCTTGCGCCCGCGCACGACGGGCGCGAGGATCACCATATTCTTGCGCGGCCCCTTTGGCGCGTTGTTTTCTTTTGCAATATCAATCGCGACGTCAACAATTTCCTCGGTCGTCAGTTTTTTTATTTCACGCCCGCATTGGGGGCAGAACGGCTTGCCGGCGCGCGCGAAGAGCACGCGGAGATAATCATAAATTTCCGTGATGGTCGCGACCGTCGAGCGCGGATTCGATGAATGGCTTTTTTGGTCGATCGAAATGGCGGGCGAAAGCCCTTCGATATCATCAACGTCTGGTTTGTCGAGCCGCCCCAAAAACTGTCGCGCGTAGGCGGAGAGCGATTCGATGTAGCGGCGCTGCCCTTCTGCAAAAATAGTATCGAACGCCAAACTAGACTTGCCGGAACCAGAAAGGCCGGTGAAGACCACCATGGTGTCGCGCGGGATCGTGAGATCAACGTTTTTCAGGTTGTGCTCGCGGGCCCCTTTGATGATGATTTTGTCGTGTGCCATGTTAATCGATAGATTTTTGGTGAGTCTTAATGAATTCTTAATAACAGCTCGCCCCCGAGCATGGCTCATAGGGGTAGACTAAACGATTCAGTTGTATCCCAATTATAAAGATTTGATTAAAACTTTCAACCGCAAAATGATAACCGCGCATCGGCGCGAAATGACGACCGCGAACCTATACCAATGCGAGAGCCGGCTCCCCTTCCGCCGCCTGGGCACTCTGCTCATGCCATAGCGCGGCATACAGGCCATCGCGATGGCGCAGAAGTTCCTGATGGTTCCCCGATTCCGCAATCTTCCCCTTTTGTAAAACATAAATTGTGTCGGCGTGCGCGATGGTCGAGAGGCGGTGCGCAATCATAACCGTGATGAGGTTCGGGCGCAATTGGGCGATCCCTTTGATCGTATCGGTAATTGATCTTTCCGTAATCGAATCGAGACTCGAAGTCGCTTCGTCAAAAATGATGAGTTCCGGATTGCGGAGCAGGGCGCGCGCAATCGCAAGGCGCTGGCGCTCGCCGCCCGAAATCTTCACGCCACCCTCGCCGATGCGGGTGCCGAGGCCCGTCCCCGCCCCCACGCCCGCTCCCCGTTCCGCAATAGACGTGACGGCCGCGTGCTTCAACGCGAGCCAGCACTCATCGTCGGTAGCACGCGGGTTCACAAACAAAAGATTTTCGCGGAGCGTGCCGGCGAAAAGCTGGGTGTCTTGCGAAACGTACCCAATGCGGCGGCGCAGTTCTTCATAATCAATGTCGTGCGCCTCGGTGCCATTCAGCAATAGTTTTCCGTGCGTGGGTCGGTAGAGGCCAACGAGTAACTTCACGAGCGTCGTCTTCCCCGATCCCGAATATCCCGCAAACGCCACCGTCTCCCCCTTATGAATGGCGAGATTAATATCCCGTAAGGCGGCGGCAGTACCGCCCGACCGGTATGCAAATCCAACATTTTTAAATTCAATCTTTTCAAGCGGGCCGGCCGCCACCGGATGCGCCGGCTTTTCTTCTGGCTTGATCGCAAGGACTTCTTCCAGTTTCTCCAAACTGCCCCTCGCTTCTTGATATTGCGCGGCAACGGTTCCGATCTCACCCAAGGGGTTGAAAATAAAGAATGAATAGAACCAGAGTGTCAGGAATTGTCCGAGCGAAACATCGCCCCGCAAAATAAGCCACAGCATCACAAAAAGAATGCCCGACCGCAGGCCATTAGTGACCGTCCCCTGCGTAAAGCTCAACTTGCGGATCATCGTGAGCTTCGAGAGCTCGAGCTGCAAAACTCGTTCATTGACTTCGTTCAAGCGCTTGGTTTCCTGCTGTTCGAGGCCCAAACTTTTTACCAACTCCACGTTGCGGAGCGTTTCGGTCGTAGAGCCGGCGAGATTGGCAGATTCAACCACAATATTTTTTTGGATCGCCTTAATTTTCTTCCCAAGGAAAAACACTGCGGTGCCAAGGAGTGGGATCGTGAGAAGGTACATAAGGCCGATCGCCCAATGCACAAAAAATGCGTACACCAAAACGAGGAGTACGCCGATGAGCGATGAAAAAATTACTTCCACTGAATTGATGATGAGATTCTGGCTGTCCGTGCGGGCTTTCTGCAACTTTTGGAGCAATTCGCCTGACCGTTGGTCCTCAAAAACTGCATATGGCAGCGAAAACGAATGCCCCACGGCGCGCGCGTACAGTTCGGCGCCAGCGCGCTGGCTCACCACGTTTTCGTAATATGCTTGAAAATTTTTCGCAACCCGCGAAACGAATGCGGCGCCTACCGATGCGGCGAGCAGGAGCGCTACCCCGCGCAAGAAATCCTGGTGCGGTATCGTGCCGATTTTTGAAACATACTGGTCAATGATGAGGCGGAAAATTTGCGGGTCGGCAAGCGAAAAAGCGACGTTCACGGTTGCGAGAAACAGCGTGAGTGCGAGCAACTTCTTGTATCGCTTAAGATAACTGAAAAGCAGTGCCATAGACAGATATGCTAAACCGAATAGATCTTCACCGCAACCGTCTTCCCCTTCACCTTGACCTCGCCCAGTTCACGCGCAGGAACCGGCTCATGCAATTTCTCCCTGGTCGCCTCGGAAATGATGATGTGTGACTTATATTCCTTATTGAGGCCCTCGAGGCGCGAAGCGGTGTTCACCGAATCGCCGATCACCGTATAGTCGAAGCGTTTTTCTGAACCCATATTGCCCACGATCGCATTTCCCGTGTGAATGCCGACGCCGATATCCACATGCGGGAATCCAGCAGCGTTCCATTTTTTTTGAAGGCGCCCGAGGCGCTGGATCATCCCCTGTGCCGCGCGCACCGCGCGGTCGGCATGGTCCGGTTGCTCGAGGGGAGCGCCCCAAAAGGCCATGATCGCATCGCCAATGAATTTGTCGACGACGCCGTCGGTCGCTAAAATTTCTTCGGTCATTTCGGTGAAGTATTCATGCAAAAGTTTTGCCAGCAGCTCTGGATCGGTGCTCTCGGTGATGGTCGTAAACGAACGGATGTCAGAAAAAAGGATGCTTACTTCTTTTCGCTCTCCGCCGAGCGACAAGCTTTTGGGATTTTTGAGGATCATGTCAAGCACGGCCGGAGAAAAATAATTTTGGACGGTGCGGCGGATGCGGCGCTTCTCCTGATCTGACGCATACCATTCCGTGATGCCATATTGCGTGAACGCCCCAGCGATGAGTATTTCGATCCAAAAATAAGGAAGCAGCAGGAGCCGCTGGGCCATGAAATAGCTCGCAAGCGGTGGGGCAGCCAGGGCGACGATCGCGAGCGCAACGGCGCCCCGCACACGCAGACGGGATAAAAGAAAGGCGACGAAGAGTGCAAAAAGGGCGCCCCCCAGATGCACGGCGATCGGTGGCAGCGCTTTGAGCGGCCGCTGCAATAAAATATTATCCAAAACGTTTGCGTGCCATTCAACGCCCGCCATTACTCCGCTGCCCATGGGCACGGCAACCACGTCATGGAGATCGCTCGCCGTTGCGCCAATCAAAACAAAGGCATTTTCCAAACGCTCGCGCGGGATCGCGCCGCCCTTCGGAGAGCTGTCATTCAGAAAATCGCTTATTGAATAGGTCGGGAACGTTCCCGCGCCTCCCGCAAAATTGACTTCATTCGCGTCGCCTGCATCAATCGGCGCCGCATTCGCCATTGCCGCGAGTTGCGTGGCAAATGGCGTTAGCTGGCGGGCAACGGGGAACGGTCGTGCCGTGCCATCAGCTGCAAGTTTCACCGCGACGCTGCCCGTGCGCACATTCGCCGGCGACAAAAATTCTGCGAGCGGATATATAAAAGAGGAGCTTCCATCCGAATGCATGACGGGTTCTATCGGCAAAACAATCGGAAATTTTGCGCCGGCGATGGCGCTCGCGAGCACTGCATCATCGCGGGCATTGCTTTTATCGCTGAAGTTAATATCAACTCCTACGGCGCGCGGTGAAAACTGCGCAAGCCTACTCAAGACGTTCGCCTCAACGCTGCGAGGCCACGGCCAGCGGCCGACCGCTGCAATACTTTTTGCGTCAATCGCGAGAATAACGATGTCGGGGTGAGGAGCGTGCGGGTGCGTGAAAGCGTCGGTACTTTGGAGGTCGAGTTTTGACACCCAAGAAAAATTCCCTACGGCGACAAGAACCCCGGCCACCAGCATAGTGAATGCAAATTTTCGGAAGGATGATGCAACAGACACGTCCTTATCCCTGCAATGGTCCGGTTACCGGTGTGATGCTCGCACCCACACTAAAGACGGCGGTTTTATCAAGAAACGCTTTTCCGGTGGATCGATCGGTCCAGGTGGCAACGACGGCGCCGGTCGCCTGGCCGAATTCAGCGGCGGACGCACCGAGGGCCGCCGTGAACACGCCCGATCGGCTGATCGTGCCAATACTCCCCAGCACCTGCCAACTCGCCGCGCTCGTCACATCTTTTTTAGACCCATCGCTCATCGTGACCGTCGCGGTGAAAGCAACCGTGTTTCCTTCGATAAGATTATTTAAAGACGATTTCGCAGCAATAGAAAACGATTTCGGAACTACCGCAACGGCTTGGGAAGCAGGGGCAGACACAACCGGATTACCAACATTGGTTTCGACCATCGCTGGAGCAGTAACGCCGCTTGCCTGGACTTTCACATCTTCCCCTTCGTTAAATTTTGACCAATCATCCGTTGGTGCGAAAGGTTCCGGGCCTTTTGCAAAGTCGGTGGAGGCGGTCTGGTCATTCACGACGAGCGCATTTCCTTCCTCGACTACTTTTGCGGACGCTGGATCGGCACGGAGCGCGACGTTCACCGCGTGATTACTCACATGAACCTCGCTCGTTCCCGACGCATACCAAACATCGAAAATGGTCCCGCGGACGGTCGCAACCACGGTTGGCGTTTCTACTTCGTAGGTCCCCCCTGCGGCAAGCGGCTCCACATTGGACCAAGCTTTGCCACTCGAAAGATCAAGCACCGCACTCTTTATTTTTCCATGATCGTAGATGACGTCGTGAACCGAAAAGATACTGCCGGCCCCAAGACGCACCGTCGTGCCATCTTTGAAAATAATGGAAGCGCGGCCGTCAGCCGAAACCGTAATCACATCGCTCGCGCCGATTTCAGTCCCGATGCTTCCTGAAAATTGGGCACTCCCCCGCGCCACTTGCGTCGTACCGGTATAAATATTCAAATTACCGACGGCGGCAAAGGTCGTGGAGTTCCAATAGAACCAAAATCCTGCAGCGACGATAATGACTGCCGCTCCAACCATCCACTTCATTTTCGACTTGTTCATAGAATTATGATTTTTCGGTTATATCACCTTCGCTCTTATCATCTGCGCAAAACACCTATAACAACCAGTGCATTGAACAATGCGAGTAGGGCGTTACCAAATATGAGTGCGGGCAGCTTGCGGAAGATACCATACGCAACCCACGCAAGAGATCCGAGCATAAGGAGGGCCCACGAGAGGGCCGAAACGCCTGAAACATCTTGACTGACCCAAACCGCTACCACTTGCGGAAGGAGCGCGAGCGGACCAATCAAGCCAACCACAATCATAAAGCGATCGAAAAAACTAGCACGCCCTTCTTTAGCTATCTTTTCGGCGTGGTGCAATCCACTCGAATGGTGCATGTTCTTATTCTACCGCTTGCCCGCCGTCTGCGCCACATCCTTCGGTCCCGCGAGCGCCTTCTTCGTGAGCTCTTTGATCTCGTCGCGCAAGATTACTGCAAGTTCAAAATCAAGATGCTTGGCTGCCTCGCGCATCTCGCGTTCTTTTTCGGCAATCAATTTTTGCATGCCCAGTTTTGATTTCGGCACCGGCTTGGTTTCGAGCGCAAGTATCTCGTCGATGTTCGGCAAAATATCGGTGATCGCCTTCACGACGGTGCGCGGCGTGATGCCGTGCTGCTCGTTATGGGCAACCTGAATTTTGCGGCGCCGGTCAGTTTCGGCGACCGCGCGCGCCATCGAACCGGTAATGTGGTCGGCATACATAAGGACCTCTCCCTCAACGTTACGCGCGGCGCGGCCGATCGTTTGGATGAGCGAAACTTCGCTGCGCAAAAATCCTTCCTTATCGGCGTCCATGATGGCGACGAGCGACACTTCGGGAAGGTCGAGGCCCTCGCGCAACAAATTCACGCCGACTAAAATTTCGATTTTCCCTCGCCGCAGGTCAGTCAAAATTTTGATACGATCCAGCGTTTTCACATCGCTGTGCAAATACGACACTTTCATTTTTTTCTCCTCAAGGTACGCAGCGAGGTCCTCGGCCATGCGCTTCGTGAGCGTCGTCACGAGTACCCGTTCTTTTTTCGCGACGCGCCCCTCGATGCGCGGAATAAGGTCGTCAACCTGCCCGCGCGCGGGACGGATGGTTATTTTCGGATCAACAAGGCCGGTGGGGCGAATGATCTGTTCCACGATTTGGCCCTCGGGCGGCGCGCTCTCCTTTCGTTCGTAAGGGCCGGGCGTCGCCGACGTGTAAATAGTTTGGCCGATGCGATTCACGAATTCAGGGAATCGGAGTGGGCGGTTATCCTTTGCCGACGGCAAGCGGAATCCGTATTCAACAAGCGTTTTTTTGCGTGAGGAATCGCCCTCGAACATGCCTTGCAGTTGGGGCACCGTCATGTGCGACTCGTCGACTACCGTAAGGAAATCGGGCTTGCCGTCGGCAGTGTGGGGGAAATAATCGAGTAGCGTGTCCGGCGGCTCGCCCTCGCGGCGGCCGGAAAGGTGGCGCGAATAATTTTCGATGCCGTGGCAATAGCCCACCTCGCGCATCATCGCGATATCAAATTTCGTGCGCCGCTCGAGGCGCTCCGCCTCAAGGAATTTCTTTTCGCGCTCGAAATATTTTAGCTGCGCCTTGAGTTCTTCTTGGATCGCCTTGATCGCGCGTTCGCGTTCGGGCGCTTCAGTAATGAAGTGCTTTGCCGGCGCAAAAATGACATCGGGAATTTGCGGCGTTTTCCCGGGACGGAAGCCCGCGACGGGATCAATTTCATAAATGGCGCGGATCACGCCGTGCACCACTTCAAAGTTATAAATCACTTCGCGATCAGCCGGCATGATCTCCCAGTTTTCCCCACGCAAACGATACGTGCCGCGCTTAAGATCACCGTTCGTCCGGCTAAATTGCAACTCCACCAATTTACGCGCAAAATCTTTTCGTTCGATTTTGTCGCCGACTTTGAAATGGAAAATATTTTGTGCGTACACTTCCGGCGCGCCCAATCCGTAAATGCACGAAACCGAGGCCACGATGATCACGTCGCGGCGTGTGAGGAGCGCGGTCGTCGCCGCGTGCCGCAATTTGTCGATTTCGTCATTGATCAGCGCCTCCTTGTCTATATAGGTATCGCTCGAAGGAATATATGCTTCGGGCTGGTAGTAGTCATAGTACGAAACGAAATAATTGACCGAATTTTTCGGAAACAGTTCGCGGAACTCATTGCATAGTTGCGCGGCGAGCGTTTTGTTATGGGCGATCACCAGGGCCGGTTTCCCATACTGCGCGATCACGTTCGCGATCGTGAATGTTTTCCCGCTGCCCGTCACGCCGAGAAGTGTTTGCTCGCGGAAGTCGCGCCACAAGCCGGAAACGAGCGACTCAATCGCTTTTGGCTGATCCCCTGCGGGTTTGTTATTTGAAATAAGTTCGAAGTTTTTCATGGATAGCGGGTGATGCTTTCCCCGTCTCGCCGCGCCGCTTTGAGCAGAAATCCCCCACGGGTCAGGACCCAAGGGGTGGCTATCTCGCCTTCACTTTACGCTCCGCCGCCGAGACCGTCAAACAAAAACCGCTTCTCACCTCACATGAGCAGCGGCCTTTGTTTCGGTTAACCGTTATAAGTAACGTTAACTACAGGATTAATTATATCAGACTCATGGGATGGCGGGGTGTGGATAAAAACCGCGCTTTCTATGGCGCTTTCTACGCTCCGAGAACCTTCGTAAGCGGGCAAAGTTCATGCTTATGGGGCCGCGCTGGACAGTATGTGCGGCCATAGTCGATGACCATATAGGTAGCGTTAAACCACTGGTCACGCGGGATAATCGCCATCAAGTCCTGTTCGATTTTTTCAGGCGTTTTTTCTTTGGAAAGGCCGAGGGCGCGGGACAGGCGCATCACGTGCGTATCGACCGCGATCCCCTCAACCACGCCAAACGCGTTGCCCAAAATGACATTCGCCGACTTGCGCCCAACACCCGGCACCTTCACCATCTCCGCCATCGTGTGCGGAAGTTTGCCGCGGTGTTTCTCTTTTATGTACGTTGCCGCCCCCAAAATATTTCGCGTCTTCGCCCGGTAAAACCCGCATTGGTGGATGTCTTTTTCAAACTGGCGCGGGTCAGCTTTCACATAATCCTCAAGCTTGCGATATTTTTTGAAAAGCGCCGGCGTCACCTCATTCACTTTTTTGTCGGTACACTGCGCAGAAAGTTGCACGGCGACCAGTAGCTCCCATTCGTTTCCGTAATGGAGTGCGATCTTGGCGTGCGGGAAAAGTTTTTTAAGCGCTTTCAGGATTTTCGCCGCCCGGCGCTTCATCATCGGCAGATCTTTCTTGGCGATCATGCACCTGATTATACCGGCGCCTCAATCTTATATCCATAGCCATGGACCGTATGGAGTAATTTCTTTTTGAATGGGTCGTCAATTTTCTGACGCAGGTAGCGCATGTGGACGTCCACCGTATTTGTGAAGGGGTCAGCATTCATATCCCACACATGTTCCAGGATCATGCTCCGCGTGAGGATCACGCCCGGGTTGCGCATAAAATATTCGAGGAGCGCGAATTGCTTGCGCGTTATGCGGATCGTTTTCCCGGCGCGCACCACCGATTGCATCTGAATATCCACGACAAGATCGTGGATGATGAGCACCGGCCCGGTCACTTTTCGCTCGCGCCGCAGGAGCGCATTCGCCCGTGCGAGGAGCTCGCTGAACACGAACGGCTTTGATAAATAATCATCAGCGCCGATATTCAGCGCCCGCACCTTGGTCGCTGCATCGCCCGTAACCGTGAGCATGATGATCGGGTAGGTTCGGCCCGCCGCGCGCGTCTCGCGACAAACGTCAATGCCGGTCAATGTGCCAGCCAGCCGGATATCAAAAATGCCGAGGTCATAATCATTCACCTTGGCCCACACGAGGCCGCGCTCACCCGTCTCTGCCCAATCAATCGAGAAATTTCGCCGCATGAGCCCCTCGCGAATCGATCCCGCCAGATTCCGTTCATCCTCCAAAAGCAATATGCGCATGGTTTTCTTTTGATCCTGCCATACGGGACATTAAGAAAAGTTAAAGGGCCGGCCGGTGGGACGCGAGCGCTGATTTGAGGCTCGAACTTGACAGATTATATGGACTTGGTACAATCGTATCCAGTTCCATTTTGGAAGGGTTTATGCCGATCCCGAGTGCCGGCTGCCCCTTCCCTGCGCGGTAGAGCCCAGACGAACGAGGGGGTGAGCTCCCGCGCAATCGCAAGGGGCGTCGATTGATTCGACGCCCCTTATTGTTTTTAATGCTTTTTTAATTTTTCTACTGACCCGCGGCGCTGGTCGAAACCGAGAGAAGCTCGACAACAAAATGAAGCGTCGCATTGGCCGGAATCACCGATCCGGCACCGGCGGCACCATAGGCGAGTTCGGGAGGAATCGTAAGTTCGCGCTTGCCGCCCACCTTCATGCCAAGAACACCGTAATCCCACCCCTTGATCACCTGTCCGGCGCCAAGAAGGAAGCTGAACGGCTGCTTGCGGTCATAGGAACTGTCAAACTTTGTGCCGTTCATGAGCGTGCCAACATAATTCACCGTCACCGTTTCGCCATTTTTGGCTTCGGCACCGGTTCCTACCACGAGATTAGTTATTTTCAGGTTTTCCATAAGTCGCTGTTGGGCTTGCGCTACGGCACTGTCGGCAATCGCTTGCGCCTGGCGGGCTTCTTCTTCAGATTTTTGATTATACCAGATTGAAAGCCAAATAATGCCGACGGCGAGAACTGTAAAAAGAATTCCGGAAACCACTTTTTTCATTTTTCTTTAATGAAAGTTTTATTAAGAAAACATTAAGAAACGTGGGCGCCGGGCGGGACGGGCTTATCCGGCATCACGAGAAACGGCAGACCGTCGTCTCCATGCGCGGCGAGGAGCATGCCCTGGCTTTCAAGCCCCATAAGTTTCCGCGGCTCGAGGTTTGCGATCACAACTACCTCGCGCCCCACCAGTTCCTCTGGAGTATACGTCTTCCCGATGCCCGATACAATCTGTCGGGGTTCGCCGATATCAATTTGCAGCTTGATAAGTTTTTCCGAATCGGGCACGCGCTCGGCCGCAAGGATTTTTGCCACGCGCAAATCAACTTGCTTGAATTCGTCTATCGTCACAACGCTTAGAGATGGAGATGCGAAAGAATCGACTGAATAAAGTGCGCGATCGAAGCGAGGTAGGCAAACTGGTCGGCAAGGTATTGATACGCCGCAGAACGATTCACGGTATTTGCGCCCAGCACTTCCCCGCCGGGAACCGTAACCGAATAGGTCGCCTGCGTGTCGGCGTTTTCCGCAAACGAATGCTGCGGGTCGATGGTGACCCGGACTGAATACGTCTGGCCGCTTGCCATATTGAACGTCGCGTAGGGCTCATAGGCAAATCCGCACTGGCCAACGGCCAGCGAATTTATGGTGGGATATTGCGTCACACTATTCGCATTCACCACCACCGTGACCGAACTCGTCAGTTTCGCCGTGCCCTTATTGCAGACGCCAACGCCAAACTGCGTCGTGTCCCCCGCCCGCTGCCCAATGCCGCTGTTTTTAAGGACACCGCCGGTCGTCGCGAAGGCCGGGATAACCGTTAGCGCGGAGATCGCCAAAACGAATGTTAAAACCTTCAGGGCTTTGGGCGTTTTCATATCGCTCTATCTAACACCTCTTTAACAAAAATGTCAATGGTATGTGCCGTTCATCATTGACCGATTTCACAGAAGTCAAGCTAACTTGTTTTGATCCAGAAAATGACCAATTTCAATCTCTATTTCCTTGATAACTTCGGAGTAATAGCGATAGTCATGATCGCAATCAACTCTCACGATCGTTTTTGGTTCCGGCACTTCAGCAAATAAATTTTCGGCCACATCGGTCGGAGTAAATTCGTCTCGAGTTCCATAGATAAGAAGTTTTGGTTTTGTGCAACCCTTCAGAAGCTCGCCTGCATTGTACTGCTTTCCATCTTCCCAGTATGTAATGGGTAATTTGAATTCTTTCTGCTCTTTGGTTTTAGAAGTTCCGGGTGGCAAATCTCGGTATGACAATTTATATCCTTTCCGCATCGCTTCTGCGCCTGGAGCTGTGGGTTCTTCGAAATTCGCCATGATCGGCACGATACCGAAGACAACAGGGTTCGAGCTCGCGAAGATGGCAGTGGCCGCTCCTCGACTATGACCAATTAAAAGCGTTGGCTTATTCCCGAAATATTCGATTAGCTCGTTAACTGCTTTAACATAGTTTGTAGTTGTATATAAATCAATGCTTCCCGGGCTTTCCCATGTACCTGGTGGATCGAACGCAATTGCATAAAAACCACGTTCCGCTAGATAGTCCGCATGACTTGTGAAACAAGCGTAATCTTTAGTATCTAGACGACCAGGCAAAAGCAGAGCTAACTTTTTGGCATTTCGGTTTCCTTGCGCCAATATCGCCAATTCAAACGATTTTGTTCTGACAATTTCCATATTATTTTTTGTCCTGAAGATTTCTTTGATGCTCCTCCGTATTCAGCAACCCACACTTCTTATATTTCTTCCCGCTGCCGCAGGGGCAGGGATCGTTGCGGCCAATTTTATTATCGTGGGCGACTCGATTGGCCATCGCAGCTTGCGATGCTGGTTGCGAAGGCCCACCCATCCCCGGCGCCCCCGGATTTGCCATTTTGAATGCGTTTGCAAAGACCATCCCGTTGAAGTTAGACCAGAAATTTTGGAACAGGCGGTGTGATTCTTGGCGATACTCTACGAGCGGATCGCGCTGGCCATAAGCGCGCAAGCCAACCGACTCTTGGAGCGCCTCGAGGTCTTCGAGATGATTCATCCACAGCAAATCTAGGATGCTCAAGAGTTGATTCTTAACAAGCGGGTTTTCTGCCGCGAGCACTGATTTTTCTTTAATCGCTTTTTTAAGAGCACTGCCATCGCTGCCGTCGCTACTATCGTTGCCCTCGCCGTCATTGCCAGCGGCGGAATCGGAATCGCCGAGCAACGCATCGGCCTTTGCCTCATCGTCAACCAATTGCGAGTCCTTTAATATCTTTTTAATGTCGGCGCGGCCAGTTGGTTCGCCCGCGTCGTTGGTCGCCGAGAGCATTGGAGCCAGTGCGGTTTCATAATGTTCGGTCGTTGCCGCAGCCACCACCTGCGCGACCTCCGTTTTATTCATGAGCGCAAGAATCTCCGACCGGCGGCGATACACCGCCGAGCGCTGTTTATTCAACACGTCGTCGTAATCGAGGAGGTGTTTGCGGAGATCGAAGTTCGCGCCCTCCACTTTTTCCTGCGCCTGGGCGACCGCCTTGCTTACAAAACCGAACTCGATCGGCTGATCGTCAGGAACATTCAAACGCTCCATCGTGTTTTTCAATCGGTCGCCGCCAAAAATGCGCAGCAAGTCGTCATCCGCCGACAAGAAAAACTGCGTGGAGCCAGGATCGCCCTGGCGACCCGAGCGGCCGCGCAACTGGTTGTCGATGCGGCGCGCTTCGTGCCGCTCGGTACCGATCACGTGCAATCCCCCCGCCTCGCGCACCTTTGCTGTTTCTTCCGACTTTGGCGGATTGCCGCCGAGCAATATGTCGACGCCGCGCCCGGCCACGTTCGTAGCCACCGTCACCGCGCCCGGACGCCCGGCCTGCGCGATGATCGCGCCCTCGCGCTCATTATTCTTCGCATTCAAAACCTCGTGCGGAATTCCCGCCTTCGAAAGGGCGGCCGAAAAAATTTCGTTCTTTGCGATGGAGGTCGTGCCGAGCAGCACGGGCTGGCCCTTTTCACGAAGCGCAGCGACGGCGTTCACCACCGCATCAATTTTTGCGCCAAAATTCTTGTAGATAAGATCGTTCATATCCTTCCGCGCCAGCGCTCGGTTCGGCGGAATGCTTTCCACCTCTAGTTTGTAGACTTTATAAAACTCCTCGGCGGAAGTCTGCGCGGTTCCCGTCATGCCGGAAACCTTCTCGTACATGCGGAAATAATTTTGGATCGAAACTTTCGCGTAGGTGCGCGACTCCTCTTTCACCTTGACGCCCTCCTTGGCTTCGATCGCCTGGTGGAGACCCGCCTGGTAACGGCGGCCGATCAGTAAGCGTCCCGTAAATTCGTCCACAATCAACACCTCGCCGTTTTTAATCACATAATCGCGGTCAAGAAGGAACAGCGCTTTTGCTTTCAAGCTTTCTTCTAAGTAGTGCACCAAACGAATATTTTCTGGCGCGTAGATGTTCCGAATTTTCAAAACCTGCTCCACCTTCTCCACGCCGGCATCCGTAATCGAAATTGATTTTCGTTTTTCGTCTACTTCGTAGTCTTTGTCCTTTTCAAGAAGAGCGGCGACGCGAGCAAAAGCCTTGTAGGCGTCGCTCGCTTCGCTGTCGGGCGCGGCGATGATGAGCGGCGTGCGCGCTTCGTCAATTAAAATACTGTCCACTTCGTCGATGACCGCATAATGATGCCCGCGCTGCACGCGATCTTCGAGCTTGTACGCCAAATTGTCGCGCAGATAATCAAAACCAAACTCATGGTTCGTGCCATAGGTGACGTCAGCTTCGTAGGCCTGGCGTCGCGGTGCCGGCCGTAAAAATTCCTGCTGCACGAGGAAACTCCCCGTCGTGTCGCGTTCTTTATCGAGCAGTTTCGATTCTTCTGGGTTCTGCGATTTCGCGCCGGCGCCCTCTTCTGGAGCTTTATAAGCAGGGTCATAGATGAACGCAGCATTCGGAACGAGACAAGCAACCGAGAGGCCAAGCGCACGATAAATCTGGCCCATCCAAATGGCGTCGCGACGGGCAAGGTATTCGTTCACGGTAACAACGTGAACGCCGCGCCCGGTGAGCGCGTTCAAATAGGCTGGAGCAACCGCCGCGAGCGTTTTCCCTTCGCCGGTCATCATTTCAGCGACCGCGCCCCGATGGAGCACCAGGCCGCCCAACATCTGCACGTCGAAGGGGCGCTGGCCAAGCGTGCGCTTCGCCGCCTCGCGCACCAGGGAAAACGCTCGCGGCGCGAGGCCATCAAGCGACTCCCCCGCCATCGCGCGCCCTTTCAACTTCAAACTTTCGGACGCGAGCGACTCGTCGGAAAGTTTGGAAATTTCTGCTTCGAGCGAGTTGATGGCGCGGACTCTCTCCTCGAGCGCGCCGAGCGAGCGCTTTCTAAAAAAACTTTTAATAGATCCCAGCATGACCCCCGGATTATAGGCGATGTTCGACGGAATTTCCAGCCCTAGCGCACCCGGCCGCGGCGGGGCTCCATGAATCGCGTGCGGTATTTTTCGATTTCGAGGCGGAGCGTGTCGCGAGCTTGATCAATCGCCGCGCGCATGTCGTCGGCATATTCTTCGGCGCGTAAAATCCGTTTCGGTAAACGCAGGTCAGCAGAGGCCATAAACACCTCGTTGCCTTTTTTATGATGGCGCGTGGTGCGCGAAACTTCGAGCCAGATCCCCGCCTCCCCCGTCTCATCAAACCGCTTCACGAACTTCGCGAGCGAGCCCAGTTTCAAATCAATATACTTGCGGAGCGACGGGGTGAGATCCGTCGTGGCTTTGATCACGATCTTCATGCCTCAATTATATCACCTGCACTTCTTCTTCGAGCACCAGACCAAATTTCTTTTTGACCTCTGCCTTGGCAAGCCCAATGAGTTGCTTCACTTCGGGCGACGCCGCGCCAAGCACGTTCACGATAAAGTTCGGGTGCTTGCCGGAGATCATGGCACCGCCAGCGCTCACGCCGCGCAACCCCGCCTCCGAAATCAATTTTGCGGCCGAAATAACCGGAAATGGATCCTTTTTCACCGAAAATTCCGATCCCCGGAAGCGCAATTTGCCCGCAGCAAGTGCTTGTTTATAGTGGGGGCTCGACGGCGCATGGACGTGGTGCAGCGCCACATTCTTAAAGATGCTCCCAATATTCGGATAATCAAGCGGATGGTTTTTTTCGCGGTGCGCTATTTTTTCGTTGATGGCCGCCTCGATTTTTTTGCGATTGCCTTTCTTGAGCGCGAGCACCGCATCGAGGACGATCTCGCTTCCATTTTTTTGCTTAAAAATACTCGTGCGATAGTCAAATTTGCATGTGGCTCGGCGACGCTCAACCGCCCTCATGGTCTTCGTGTCAAAACTGCGCACCGATTCGATGACATCTTTTATTTCGCCGCCGAAGCATCCTGCATTGCCACGGATCGCGCCGCCCACCGTACCCGGCAGGCCGCCCGCCCACTCCAAGCCCGCAAGTGATTTTTTTGCAGCGAACGCGAGGAGTTCTGGCATGGCAACGCCAGCGCCAACCGTAATTTTCGTTCCTTGTGCCGCGAGCGTTGCGATACTCGGTCGTATGACAAGCCCGTTAAAACCAAGATCATCAATCAGCAGGTTAGTTCCGCCGCCGAGCACAAAAAAATCCAGTTTCATTTTTTTTGCCTGCGCGACGGCCCACACCAATTCTTTTTCCGTTTTGGGTGCAAAAAAATAGCGGGCGGGTCCCCCGATTTTGTAGTTGCTCCATTCGCGGAGCAAAATATTTTCTAATAATTTAGGCATGGCGGTGGTGGCACATGATGATGCGCATGGGTCGTAAACAATATAAAGAGCTATCAAGCCGATCCGCTTAGATCTCCGCGGCGGGCGCCGGTCCGCATACGACGAGGAGCAAAGAGCTAAGCGGAGCGGCTGTGGTGACCTCCAATTCTGTTTGAATGAATGAGTGCTCTTCAGCCAGCTCCGCTTTCAGTATAAATAATGCGAGTTAAAAAACAATTAAAGACACTCATGAACTAAAACCCCCGTTTTACGGGGGGTTTTAGCAAACAGAATCGTGTGGGACATTGCTCAGCCGACGTCGTCGTTAAGCGATGCGCGCACCCATTCGCAGCCATTATACCAGGTCTTCTATAAATAAGCAAGGGGTTTGCAAGGGCCCTACTTCTTAAAGACCCAGAGCTTGTAGGCTAGAAAATCCCAAAGGAAAGCGGCTGCCACGCCGGCGAGGGCGCCAACATTCGCCCAGGTATTTGGCGAAACGGCCATCGGACGGCTCACGCTGCTGAAAACATACGAGGCGAAACCGACATTCAGCAAGAAACCGATGACCGCCGCCGTGTAAAATTTCACCGTCTGCGGCACATTCGCCGGTTCGCGCGAATTAAACGTCCAGAATTTATTCCACAAGAAACTGTTCGTCGTTGCGGCGATGAACGAAATCCCTTTCATGAAACGAAAGCCCCAGATGGCCGGCGTGCCAACGAGGAGAATTTCAAGATTGAGGACGCCGATGTCGACAAAAGTGTTCAGGGTGCCCACTGCGGCAAACTTCCCAAATTGGTAAAGCACCGAGACAAGTTTGCTCGCAAGATAAATAATGAACAGCGCGGCCGGGGCGAGGATCGTGAAGCTAAGGAAGATGGCGAGGCGGACGGTCGGCGTGAGCGCCAGGTCGAATTGGCTCGCGACATTCGCAAGGATCGGCTGCGACAAAAGCCCAACCGTTGCCCCGATGATAACCGACGCTATCCAGTCGCGGCGCTTCATTGAATCAATTAATTAAGAGCGTAAACGATACTTACGGTGTCAGTAATATCTTCGGTGCCGGGCTGTATCGTCGGCGGAACCGGCGCGGAGCTCGCACCGCCCACCCCGAAATCCGCAGCCGCATAGTATCGCGGTCCAGGGATATAATTGTTTTCTGAAATGCTCACGATGCGGCCCAAAGAAACATGGGCATCCGCCGCCATCGCTTTTGCCTCTTCGGCCGCCTTCGCAATAGCGTCAGCGCGCGCGGCCGAAAGCACTTTCGCATCATCCGCGAACGTGAAATTCACGCCGCCGATTTGGTTCGCGCCAAGCGGTGCGAGGCCGCCGAGCACCGAAGCCACCTTCGAAAGGTCCCGCACCTTCACCTGAACCGTTTGCGTGAGCGTGTAGCCCGTGATGTAATTCCGCATCGTGCTTTTATCCCACGAATAATTCGGCGAAAGATTGTAGCTCGTGGTCTTAATGTCATCATCAGCAACTCCCTGCGATTTCACAAACTGGAGAATCGCATTCATCTTCGTATTGTTGTTGTCGGAAAGGGTTTGCGGACTCTGGCCCTGCGTCACGACCGAGAAGGAAATTTCCGCGAGGTCAGGTGCCGCAGTCGTCTTCCCCTGTGCAGAAACCGTAATCGTATGGGCCGGATAGAACGCCTCGCCCCACTTATAAATCGTCGGCATCACAAAAAATATGAGATTAACAATCAGAGCCCCCAGGAAAACCGTGAGCAAAATCCAGAACCACTTTTTTATATCTGTGCTTTCCATAATATTTTTTTGAACTCGTTTGGTTTGGTGCTGGCGCCGCCGACGAGCGCGCCGTCTATTTCTTTATATTGTACATAATCGCCGATGTTCTTACCGTTCACGGAGCCGCCATAGAGAACGCGGGTGTGCGTCCTTCTCCTGATGACCCTTGCCATATGTAACGCGTCATCGGGCGTATCGTTACGACCCGTTCCAATAGCCCAGATCGGTTCATAGGCCACGATCAGATTTTTTTTCTTTGCACCGGTGAGCGTGACGCCGGCTAAATCTTTTTTGAGCTGCCCTTCAACAAATTTTTTCGCGGCATTAATCCCCTTTTTACGGATCGCAAGGGGCTCACCGACGCAAAGGATCACGCGAAGCCCATCCGCGAGGGCAAGTTTCACTTTTTTATTGATCATCGCGTCCGTTTCGTGGAGCCACTTGCGCCGCTCGGAGTGGCCAATGATGGCATACTTTACGCCGAGGCGTTTCAGCATGCGCGGCCCAACCTCGCTCGTAAACGGGCCTCGTTCCTTCCAGAAAACGTCTTGCGCGCCGATAACTACCCTGCGATTTTTACTGCGGCGATGGAGCGCCGCGATCTTCTCAAGAAAAATAAATGGCGGGCAGATTACCGTCTCCCCTTTTATTTTTCTGGCTGCCGCCACCGTTGCACGGTAAAGCTTCGCCGCCTGCGCCTCCGTGCGCGGATTTTCCTTCCAATTCGCCGCGATTAATTTCGGCATGAGGATTCGTCTAGTTTACCACGCCGCCTTGCTCGGACAGTTCCGCGGAGCTGTGGAGCTGCCGAAATTTGCATCCGGTTTATTACTTGTCAAAGGTAATGTTTTACCTACATAAACTACAGCCCCTGCTCCACAGCGGGGCGAGCATAGCATACCAGCAATTAAAACTCATTAAAAACACCAACGGCCGCTGAAGCGGCCGTTGGTGCGACAAGCAAATAATAAGCTGTAGTTCAACTTACATTACCTTTATGGATACGATAGCGCATAAAATATAGAAGTCAAGCGCAGTTTTAATGAATTTTTAATCGAAATAAATAAAAAGCGCCATTGTTTTGCCGAGAGCCCTTCCGAGTACTCGAGGCAAAACAATGCCGCTTTTTATGGTACTCCGTCTCGGGGCGCATCTCGAACTCTGGATGACACGCTGGAAAAACTAATGCAGTATTTTGCTGCTCAAGACCGCCAAAGTAGCTTTGGCCTCGCGGGTTATGAAACTGGGGCATAACCCGCTTCCGCCTGTGGCATTGACATATATCGCATTACGATATATAATGCAGCCAGCCTTTTAAATCTACAAACATCTACTTTGAGACGGGCGTTCTGTGAGCCAGCAACTGACTCCTAGAACGCTCGTCTCAATCAGGCGTGCCCAGTGCCCGCAAGGGCTCTTGGAATTTCTCCACAAGGAGTTCCCTATGAAGACCAGTCACAAGGTTTTCCTGGCGTGCGCCTTCGGCGGGTTCATCGGCGCATTTGTCGCGCTGTGGCTCAGTCACTACGACTCACTCTTCGCGTTCGTGGGCTTCGCCATCGGCGGCTTCACGGGCTACTTGAGCTACAACATCCACGAGGTCATCGCGGCCATTCTGCAGGCGTGGGCGTCGGCGACGAACTGGCGGCCGGACAAGGCGTGGTGGCGGATGTGCTGTCAGGAGCTGCTTCGCTACTATGGCTTCGCGCTGACGGTAGTCACCGGCGTCGCGATGTTCGTTTGTGGGGCTGCCTCTATTGCCGAGCCAAAATTTCCAGAAAATCTTTTGATGTTCGCTTGCATACTTGTCCTTTTCTGGACGACCGTCTTGGTCTCCGGGATACCCCTGACTTTTTTCTGGAAGGACGGGGGAGTTCTGGAAATTCGGGCTTGGATGGGTCCAGTGCCAGACGTGAGCCCGTTCAAGTTTTACGGCTATACGCTGCCCAAGTTCTTCCTCTGGATGGGGCTCAAGGCGCTCGCCACCCTGATCGGCGCTCTCGGTGTTTGTACGCCCGGCGCCACCATGGTGCTGTTCCGCTTCTTCCGGAATCTCATCCAACGGATCCATTCGGATGTTCGCGTCGTGTGCGCGGTGGATGCCATGCTCGGCGCCGTCGCCGGGTACTTCTTCCACGATCCGTGGGTCGGTGCTCTGATTGGCGGAGTGCTGGGGGTCTTGAACTATGAGATCCTCTCCATCCGCATCTTCAAGCTCGTACCGGCGACGCAGTCGATGTTCAGTCGCTAGGTACGGGATATGCAGTTCACAGGCTCCTCCGAGTAATCGGCGGGGCCTTTTTCTTTTGTATATATAGGTAAAGGTCGTTAATAACGCTACCTATATGAAACTCACTGACGAGGAGCTCGACAGATTCTTTGATGAATATTTTGCAATCCTCTTGGATATTGCACAGCGCTCCGTAAAGGAGGGGGGGCCAGGATCAAGACATCTAGCGCCCCGGTTCAAATCCCGATGGAGCCGATCAAAAACCCGTCTCCCCGTGCGGGTTCTTGGCCCGTCAAAAGAGTGCAGATCTAATGGGCATTCCCAGAGCAAAAGATACATAAACCCGCGTGTGGGGCGCGGGTTCGAATCGGCGTACCGCCATCGGGATTTGAACCCGAGTTTTCGCCGTGAGAGGGCGACGTCCTAGGCCGGGCTAGACGATGACGGCTCTATATATTTTATTTCCGCAACCACCTTATCAAGCTCCATCGCGTGCGAACCCTTCACGAGCACAAGGTCGCCGCGGCGCATCATCTCGCGAAGCGGTACGCCCGCTTCGCCTGCTGTTTCGTACGAAAAAATATTGGCGGGTTTGATGCGCGATTTTCGCGCGGCGTCCGCGATGAATTTCGCGCGCGGCCCCACGGTCACCACAACGTCGGCGATCCGAGCAGCGATGCGGCCAATTTCCTCATGCGCTTCGGGCGTATACTTCCCAATCTCGAGCATGTCGCCGAGGACGGCGATGCGGCGGGTCGCGGGGAGATCGCGGAGCGTCTCGAGCGCGGCGCGCATGGAGAGCGGGCTCGCGTTGTACGAGTCATCGATCACCGCGGCAAACTTCACACCCGGCAAAAGCTGCATGCGCGAAGCGGCTGACTGATAATGCGCGAGGGCTTCCGCAATCTTAACGAGGTTCATACCGAAAATCAAACCGATTGCGCCCGCGGCGGCGGCGGCGTACCCGTGCGCTTTTCCAAAAACGCCTTCGATTTTCACCGGGACAGAACTACCTCCATATTCCAGCTTGAACGCGATGCCGCGCGGAATTTCGCCGACGCGCGATTCGTCGTCGCTTTTTTCTGTCCAGTTTTCAAAACGCGCCACGCGCACGGCGACTCCCTTCTCGAAACCGTACGAGACGACGCGGGCTCGCGTGCGCGGCGCGAGATCAGCCACACGTTCGTCGTCGCCATTCAGCACGGCGAAGCCCGATGACGAAAGAGTTTCAATGAGTCGGGCCTTTTCGCGCGCGACCTCTTCGGGGCCCGCGTAAAATTCGACATGCACGGGCGTGTCGCCAATCGCCGTGATCACGCTCACGTTTGGACGCACGATCCGCAGGAGCGCGCGGATGTCCCCCGGCCGGTCAGCGCCATATTCAAGCACGAGAATTTCTGGATAGCGGCCGTCGCGCTTGATAAGACGCCAGGTTGATGCGACGAGCACCTTTGCCCAAAAGAAAAATTTGCGCGCTCGAGCGGTCCCGGCCGGCGTTTCGCGACTCACGAGCGCAAGTTCGCGCGGAGACCAGTCGCCAAGGATGGCGAGCGGCAGACCAAGATCATTGTTAAGGTTCCCCGAGGAAACCCGGACGCGGCGGACGGCACGAAGGACGCTCGCGATCGCAATCTTGGTTGACGTTTTGCCCACGCTCCCCGTCACCCCGACCACGCCCGGCCGGTAGCGCGCAATGGTAAGGCGCGCAAGCACGCGCACGCTCCCTCGCAATATGTTTATTAAATATTTATTAAAACCTCCCATTCTTTTAATACTAACGTACTGTCGCGAGCGTGCCGTTTATTGCACCGCGTCAAGACGATCCGGCGGAACATGATAATAGTTGATGATGTATTGCGAAAGCGTTTTGAAGGCGGGCACCACGCTTTGCGCTGCGAGCGCCGTTGAGGGCAATGTGTTCAGGCGGATCAAGGCGATGAAGCGCGGATCAGACGTGGGACCAAAGCCGACATAGGAATCGATCAACTTGTCGGTGTAGCCGCCATGGACGAGATCGGGAATGAAGGCGCTGCCGGTTTTGCCGGCCAGAGAATATCCTTCAATATTTGCGACGCCGGCATGATCAACCGCCCCGACCATCATCTGCGCCACCGTCTTCGCCGTCGTCGCGCTCATCACGATTCCCAACGCCTGCGCCTTCGTTGACGCATTCACGCGCGGCTTCATCATCACACCGCCGTTCGCGAGCGCATCGATCGCGGTGATCAACCCGATCGGCGTCACGGCAACCCCCTGGCCATACGCAGCCGTGTCGAACGCGACCTGGCGTGATTTTGGATTGAGCTCGCTCAAATTGCCGATCACTTCGCCCGGCAAATCAATCCCGGTTTTTTGGTCAAGGTGAAATTTTTTGATGAACGCCGTAAATGCGTCGTTGCCAACTTTGTTTTCCACGTAAATGGCGCCGGTATTGATAGAGTGCTCGATCACCTCCGTCATCGTGGTGCCGGGACCATAGGGGCCATGCGTCGCCAAATCATAGTTCGTAATATGTGCCTTGTTGATATTCACATACCCAACGTCGTTATAGGTCGAGTCCGGCGTCACCGTGCCAGACTCGATCCCCGCCGCCATCGTGAGCACCTTAAAAATTGACCCCGGCTCATACACCTCCTGCACGGTTGGATTTAAGAAATTTGAGACCGGGAATACGCCGTAATTATTCGGATCGAACGTCGGGTAGCCGGCCATCGCAAGAATCGCGCCGGTTTTGGGATCCTCTACTATAATACTGCCGCCCGTCGCGCCGTTCCGCGCCACCAAATCGTCCAAAATCTTCTCCGCCTCGATCTGAATGTTCGGATCAATCGTGAGCGTCACCTCGTCGCCCTGGGCAAGCGTTGAATCGTAATACCCCTCAACGCCGTAATGGCCGCTCTCGCCGTTCGTCGTAGCATTCGGACCAACATAACCGAGCACCTGCGCCGCGATCAAGTCAAGTGGATAGAAGCGGTCGGGTGCGTAATCGGCGTAGACACCTTTCAGCTTGAGCTCAGTGATCTGCTGCGCGACGTTCACGTCAGCTTTGCGCGCGAGAAGTTCGTACTGGTCGCCGGGTTTTGAAAAAAGTGCTTCAAGGGTCGCAGCTTGCACGCCGAGTATCGGCGCGACGAGATTCGCCGCCTCCGCGGCGTCGTCAATTTTTACGGGCACGGCGTAGACGAGGGGGAATTGTTTTTCGATCGCCGCGGGCAGCAGGGTGCCATCGGCTTCAGTAAACGAAATGGTCCCGCGATTCCCGCTCGTGCTCTCGGCAACCGCCGCCTGGTTCTCCGCCTTTGCTAAATAAAAATCTCCTTTGGTGATTTGTAATTCATACACATGAAACGCCAACACAAAAAAAGCGACCGAGATTGCCCCGATTAAAAGTGAGATGCGATAGACCATGTGTCGTGCACGGTGAGATATTCTGGCTTTTGGTCGGCCACCAATCCATGCGATGCGGCAGCCGCAGCCACGGCGTCACTGCCCAATGCGGCGATCACCGTGTTGTTCAGGGTGATATTCGTCGCGCCAACGGCATCGAGCTCCACACGCGCCGCATCTAAATTGTGGCTGATGTTTACCGTCGCGTTGTAGAGCGCGACCATGCCAAACACGCCAGCGCCGATCGCCAAAATAGTGAGCGTCAAAATAATATCGAGGATGGTTTTATTTTTATGGGGCTGGATAAATGTCATGTTTTTATTTCACGCTGCCGCCTACACCCCTGCCCACACCGCTGCCCGCAATTTGGCTGACCGGCTGCGGGGATTCACGAATATTTCATCGCGCGTCGTCGGAATTGGTTTTTTAGTTAAAATTTTGAGCTTCTTTTCTTTTTCCATTGATTGAAATTCTTGTTTCACGATGCGATCTTCGAGCGAATGGAAGGTGATGATCGCTACTCGCCCGCCTGGCGCGAGAATTTGGTCTAGGTTTTTTAATATCTTTTTAATGTTCCCGAATTCATCGTTCGCGTAGATCCGAAGAGCCTGGAAGGTGCGCGTTGCTGGGTCAATCCTCCCCCGCTCATAGTTTCCGGGCACTGTGGCGCGGATGGTTTCGGCAAGCTCGCCGCTCGTTTTGATCGGCCGGCGGCGTTCGCGCTCGACAATCGCTTTCGCAATCCGCCGCGACATGCGTTCCCCGCCGAGCTTGTAGACGATGTCCGCCAGTTCGGTTTCACCCATGCCCCGCAAAATTTCTGCGACCGGAGTTCGCGCGTCGTCGTACGTCATGAGGAGCGGTTCGTCGGCAGCCGCGGGCGCGAAACTGAATCCCCTTCCCGAGAGCGCAAGCTGCTCCGAAGAAAATCCGAGATCGAGGAGCAGGCCGTCCGCGCGCGGCAATTTCTCGCGCGCAAGAATTTCTGGGAGATCGGCGTAATTGCCGTGGACAAAATTTTTCTGCACACGACTCGCAATCGTCGCACTCGATTTTTTTGCCCGCTCGATTATGCCGCGATCCCAGTCAACGCCGAGAAATTTACCGCCGGGATCGATGCGCATCATGACCGCCCGCGCATGCCCGCCGCCATCCATCGTCCCGTCGATCATAAAATCGCCGGGCTGCGGATCAAGATATTGCAAAACTTCTTTTAAAAGAACTGGCTCGTGCACCTGGCCCTTGCTCTGCGCGCCTCGTTCACTCCGCGCACGATCTGCCATCATCAAATACCCAGCTCGCCCAACTTCTCCGCAATTTCCTCCGAAGAATTTTCTGTTTTCGCCTTGTAGGCGTTCCATTTTTTTTCATCCCAGATTTCGATGCGGTTATAGAGGCCCGCGACGATCACCGATTTCGAAAGTTCGGCATACAATCGCAGATAATCAGGAATGAGGATGCGGCCTTGTGTGTCAAGATCAACATCCGACGCGCCCGCCATCATGAGGCGCACGAAAGCGCGGGAGTTCGCTTGAGCCAGCGGCAACGCCACCAACTTTTTTGCAAGCACTTCCCACTCGCTGTTTGCAAATACAAAAAGACAATTATCAATTCCGCGCGTGATGATGGCGCCGGCGTTTAACTTCTCGCGGAATTTTGCCGGAATCGCCACACGACCTTTATTGTCCAAATTGTGTTGATATTCGCCGAGGAGCATGGTGGGGTAAATGCCTTATTTCGCGAAGAGTTCTGCACAGAAACCGGGGTTTATCCCCAGAATTATCCACAACTCCCCACTTTCCTACCAGTATACGCCACCCGGCCAAAGCGTCAATTGTGAATAAATAGTGAAAATGCCCATTTTCATGGGTTTTAAAGGATTTGCAAGGTGGGTGTTGCAGGGATCGAACCTGCGACCTTTCCGATGTGAACGGAACGCTCTACCACTGAGCTAAACACCCAAAGGCGAAAGCCATTTCGCTTTGGGGGACGGTGTTCCGGCCTGTCGGCCGGCTACCTCACTCTCGGCGCTCATCGCGCCTACGAGACGCCCCTCAAACCAAAATGGCTTTGTGCCTGTTGCTATTATACTACTGGATTTCTACCGTCGCGCCGGCTGCTTCGAGTTTTTTCTTCATCTCGTCCGCCTCTTCTTTCTTTGCGCCTTCCTTGATTGGCTTCGGAGCATTGTCAACGAGATCCTTCGCCTCCTTCAAGCCGAGCGCCTGATTCACTTCGCGCACCGCCTTGATGACGGCGAGCTTGTTCGCGCCGCTCGATTTCAAGATGACGTTGTAGCTTGACTTCTCTTCAGCCGCAGGAGCGCCCGCTCCCACACCTCCCGCCGCGACCGGAGCCGCCGCCGAGATGCCAAATTTCTCTTCAAGTTTCTTCACGAGCTCCGCGAGCTCCATCGCCGAGAGCGATTCGATTTCTTTGATGAGATTGTCGTAATTTGCTGCCATACTGTTTTCTTAATAATTTGTGCTTGCGTTAGCTCGACCTTTTATTGGGACTGTTTGGATTTCTGGTCCAATACATACAAGAACGAACGGATGGGGGCCGCGATCATGCCCATGAGCTGGGCGAGCAGCACCTCGCGCGCCGGGAGCTTGCCGATCATGACGAGCGTCGCGGCGTCCATCGGCTGCTTCGCTTTCATGTCGTAACCGCCAAGGAGATGCGAGGTCCACATATTTTTGTCGCCGCCCTCCGGCACCTCAAGCCCCGAAAAGAATTTGAACGCCGAAGCGGCCGCGGGCTCGGGCCCTTTTTCCGAAAAAATCGTACCGATCGAAACTTTGTGGTTCGAAAGGCCGGCATCGATCCTCTGCTCTTTAAATAAGATGCCGAGGAGGCGCTTCTTGATCACGAGGAGGTTCGCGCCGCCCTTTTTGAGTTCCATGCGAAGCCTGCGCACGTCTTCGGCTGCAATTTTTGTAAAATCCGCAAATACAAGCGCCGTGCTCTTCGCGAGCATGTCCTTTGCCTTTGCAAGTTCAGTCTGCTTTTGAGCTTTGGTTTTCATTTTTATTTCATTAAATTTTCCTTAAACCTTCCTGCCGTCTTAGTAACTTAGTAAATAAAAAACGGCCAAATCCAAAGCCGTTCGAGTGTTCCTCGGCAGGCCTTATTCCCTCGGTATGTTATCGGAGTGGGACGCCCGCTGTCTTTGGAGTAGATGCAGTATAGCTGACTAGAGAAAAAGGTCAAGTCCCCCAAATATCCACCCGGCTTTTCATTTTCCCTTCATTTTGGTATACTGATGGGTAGAGTGTTTTGTGGGGTCGTTTTTATTTTCAGCCACCGGCCACACAGAACATCACTTAAAAATAAAAACGAGAGGCTCCACGTGAGGAATGCAACCCAAGCAGTTCCTTCCGCAATGCGCCCCATCCTGCCATTCCTGATGGCAGATGGCAACGAAAAACCACATCGTCAACTCCACCTCGCCGGCATCGTTCCCCTTCGTCGTATCGGAACCGACGGCGCGAACCCCAAGGATCGTCTCGCCCTCGTCCTCGATGGATACAGCCCGAACCTGCGCATCATCACCCGCAGCATGTCGGTCGACCAGTTGAACAACCTGGCTGCGATCATGGTTGATGAGATCATCAACCGGGATCCGCAGTTCAGCGGTTTCGAGCTGATGACCACCGGCATGGCTTCTCTCGGGCCGCCCGCGAGCTGCAAGAGCTCGGAGCTCCAGAACATCGTGATCGAGATCGCGAACGGGGATCTTCGCAAGGATGAGGCGTCTGCGTACAACGCCGGCGACCGCAAGCGGCGCCAGGCGATCGGCATCAAGATCGCCATGGGGATCGAGCACGCCAAGACCTGCCTGCATTGCAAGATCATCATGCAGGCGGATCCTCACCGCAACCGGCGCACCAAGCTCACGCTTTCCCGAATCATTCAGCCGCATCTCGCGGCTCTCACCACCTCTCGTGGCGGCCGCGCATAAACAGCCGCGCGTAAGCCGCGTCGCCGATCATGTTTGTCAGTTTTTCAGTTTTGGGGCGCCCCCGGACCTGTTGTCCCTGGGGCGCTTTTTTGTTATAAGTAGGGCGAAGGAGGGTTGGCAGAGTGGTCTAACGCGCCGCACTCGAAATGCGGTTGGGGAGAAATCCCCTCAGAGGTTCGAATCCTCTACCCTCCGCAGCAATACACTTCTTATTGTTTGTGTTCTTTATAAAAGAAATACAGAGCAAGCGGTGCTCCCCAGTTTGCAAAGCGTTCGACGAAGTCGAGCCAACCGACGCCGACGATCGGACGGACAAGCGCGGTCCAAAAACCCCAGAATGTCGCCCACAAGAGAACGACACCCACGGGCCTGAAGAGCACGATCGCCGCGACCACTAAGTCCGAAATGCCGATGAGTAGCAAAAGTGTAGTTGCAGTTCCCGCATCCACATGAATCAGTTGGCTGATCCATTTGATCCAGTCGGCCTTGCCGCCGATCGCGAGAAGTCCGTGACCCAGGAACTCCCCGGCCACCCCGACCCGCAACGCCCATTCGAGTTTTTTATTGTTTGACATTGTTTTTATTATACCACACTGACCAAGGCATCTTCATTTATCTGATATACTTCTCCTATGGACGACGAACGCGTCATTAAAGTGATTCGCAAGGCGATGCCCGCGGTGGTTTCGATCGTTATTTCGAAACATCTCGCCGATCTTGAAAAAGAATTGCCGCACGAACTCTATCCGTTTATCCCGAGTGCACAGGGTGCGAATGGCGGCGCGGCAGGAATGGGAGCTGGTGCTCGCGGGAGCAATGCGAAAAACAAAAAGGGTGTGCACTTGCCAAAAACTATCGCTGATCGAAATGGGATGGTGCAGGTGGGTGGCGGGTCGGGGTTCATTGTTGATTCTGACGGACTCATCCTCACGAACAAGCACGTGATGAGCGACCGCGCGGCTGAATACACCGTCATCTTGAATGACGGCCGCCGCTTTGCGGCAGAAATTTTGAGCCGCGATCCGATCAACGACGTAGCAATTTTGAAAATTCCCGCGCGCGGCCTCCCCTGCCTCAAGCTCGGCGACACCGCGAAGCTCGAGCTCGGCCAAAGTTTGATCGCGATCGGCAATGCACTCGGCATTTTCCAAAACACGGTCTCGCTCGGCATCGTCTCAGGACTTTCTCGCGCAATCAGCGCGCAGGCGGATCCCGACGCGCCCGTCCAGGAAATGCGCGGCCTCATTCAAACCGACGCCGCGATCAACCCGGGCAACTCCGGCGGGCCGCTCGTCGATAAAGACGGACTCGTCGTTGGCATCAACGCGGCGATTGTTTCAGGTGCGCAGAGTATCGGCTTTGCGATTCCGGTGAGCGCCGCGCGGCGCGACCTTGAAGACATCCGCAAATTCGGCCGCATCCGCCGTCCGCTCCTCGGCGTACGCTACGTGATGATCGACGAAGATTTGAGTGCGAAAATGAAATTGCCCGTTGAGTACGGCGCGCTCGTGATGCGCGAAACCAACCACGACTACGCGGTGGTTCCGGAAAGCCCAGCCGAGAATGCGGGCTTGCGCGAAAAAGATATTATTTTGACGTTGAACGGGAAGCGGCTGGACCGGGAGTGCCCCATTCAGGATTGTCTTGAAAATCTTGATGTTGGCGACACGGTTAATCTTTCAATCTTGCGGAAAGGAAAAGCAATGAACGTGATGGTAAAACTTTCAGAGCGGCTTTAGACGCATCGCGCGGGATGCGGTCGTTTTTAATGAAATTTTAATAAGTATAGAGGTCCACCAGCCGCCCACCATGGTCAAGTAACTCGACCGTATCGTGGAACGGATCGAGGGGCGACGATCCCATCCAAGCCCACACCTGATTCGAAAGAAAGTCTGGATTCGCCACATTTGCGTCGTAACATGACCGGTAGTTGAAATGATTGGCGAGGTATTCGCGACAAGAATAATCGCTTGGGACGCGCGGATCGTTCAGGTTCGGCACCTGGCAGCCACCCAGCGAATCGACGTAGCTTTGGCACGCGCCGCCAAATGATACGCCGACGGATCGGTCAATCGAGGGACAGGTTGTCGGCAACGCAGGGCTGAACTGCGTCTTGTTCGGCAAGTAACCGATGCATTGATTGAGGCGCAAATTGACCGGCGCTTGCGATGTGTAAAGGTACAACGTGTCTCCGCCCTTCAGCTGGATATCGCTCGCAGCGTTCAGGCCAAGTGGGTCGTAAAAGGTAACGGCTTTCGGAATGAACTCTCCGCCGTGGTTTGCCTTGATCTGCCACCCGGTCACGTCTACCCCCGTGCCCGGCTCGCTCCCGCCGCGAGCGTTATACGACGCGGAAAGCGAAATCTGCCCGGAATAGCCGCCGTAGTTGCCGAGCGGATTACTGGGCGACACGCCCGCAAAACGAACTTGATGGAAATAGGGCGAGAGGTCGTTTAGCGTGAAACCGCGCGGGATGTCTGACGAACTTATAACGCTCCCTCCGCCTACCCCGCCCGACCCACCCGACCCGTTACCATAACCACCTTGCGCCGCCGGCGGATTTTGTGAATACGGGAATTGCAAAGAAAAGGGCGACGATGTTCCCGATAGGTGAAGAGGTCCAAAGCCCTTGAGTGAGTCGAGGCCCTGCTGCGCCAATCCAGAATTGAAAAGATACACAATCCCACCGAGGACAAGAACGAGAAGTAGGATCGCGCCAATTTTTCCTCCCATAGTAATTATTAAAACTTCATTAAGCAGCTTTTAAGCAACGATGTTGATAAGTTTTTTTGGTACGTAGATAACGTTCTGCAGGGGCGCGCCGGCGATCGCGGCCTGGACCTTCGCGCTCTGAAGCGCTTTTTCTTTTGCCGCGCCCTCGCTGATCGACGCCTCGACTTCAATCGTATCACGGACCTTGCCGTTCACCTGGACGACCAGCATGAACGTGTTTTCCGCGATGAGCGCAGAATCAAACGCGGGCCAGGTTTCGAAATCAACATAGGTCGCGTTTCCGGCGCGATCCCATAGTTCTTGGGCGAGATGCGGTGCGAAGGGGTGGAGAATTTTGAGCAGTATTTCGAACTCGGCGCGGGCAAACGCCGGCGCGCCCTCGATCTCGTTCAATAAAATCATGAGCGCCGAAATTGCGGTGTTGAATTTAAACTGCTCGATGTCCTCCCCCACTTTTTTCACAGTTTTGTGAAGCAGGGCGGTGAGTTTGGGATCACTCGGGTCTTGCGCTGAAGCGTCGCCGATTGCCGCAAGCACGGCCTCGCCATATTTCCAAATGCGCGCAAGAAAACGGTTTATACCCAAAATGCTTTTCGGATCCCATGGCGCGCCATCCTCAAACGGCCCCATGAACATTTCGTACATGCGGACCGTGTCGGCACCAAACTGCGCGACGAGCTCGTCGGGATTCACCACGTTGCCACGGCTCTTCGACATCTTTTGGCCGTCCGCACCGCGGATCAAACCTTGGTGGCGGAGTTTAATAAAAGGTTCATTAAAATTTATTAAATGTTCGTCGTGCAAAAACTTGGTGATGAAACGCGAGTAGAGCAAGTGCAGCACGGTATGCTCTGCCCCGATCACATAGAGATCAACCGGCAACCAGCGTTTTGTTTTTTCTGGATCAAAGATGGCGTTCGCATTTTTCGGATCGGCGTAGCGCAGATAGTACCACGATGAATCGACGAAGGTGTCGAGCGTCTCGGGGTCGCGGCGCGCATCCTTGCCACACTGCGGGCATTTCACATTTATAAAATCCGGAGCGCTGGCAAGCGGCGGGATCCCCTGCGGCCGATAGTTTTCCAAGTTGGGCAGGAGAACCGGCAATGCGGCATCTGGCACGGGCACGATGCCGCACGCATCGCAATGGATCATGGGGATGGGCACGCCCCAATAGCGCTGGCGTGAAACAGACCAGTCGCGGATCTTATATCGCGTTTTCATTTCGCCGCCCACGGACTTCGTGATTTCTGCTTTCGCCTTCTCCGCGTCCGTGCCATCAAATTTTCCCGAACTTACCAATACGCCGTCTTTTACCACTTCAACCACTTTCAAATTAAATTTCTGCGCAAATTCCATGTCGCGCTCATCATGCGCGGGAACACCCATAATCGCCCCGGTCCCGTATGAGCCGAGCACGTAATCCGCAACCCATATCGGAACCTCCTCGCCGTTCGCAGGATTGATTGCGGCAACTCCTTTCAATGGGACGCCAGTTTTTTCTTTCGCCGATTCCTGGCGCATGAGATCAGTTTTGTGGGATGTGGCCGTCACATAACTCCGCACCTCATCTTTATTCTCGAGCACATCATGCTGGCCATCGATCGCGAGCGTGACCCAGGGATGCTCCGGCGCGAGCACGAGATAGGTAGCGCCAAACAAGGTATCGGGACGAGTTGTGAAAACTTTTAACGCGGCGCGCTCACCATTCGGGCCACGATTGTCATTGGCCTTTGGATCTTTTTTGAAATTAAGCAGAAATGAAATTTCGGCACCTTCTGATTTGCCGATCCAATCTTCCTGCCGCTTCACCGTCGCCGCCGGCCAGTCGAGACCCTTCAGGTCAGCGAGTAAGCGGTCGGCATATTGCGTGATCTTGAAAAACCACTGCTCCATCGCCCGCTCTTCAATCACGCTACCGCACCGCTCGCACGTGCCATCAACGACTTGTTCGTTCGCAAGAACGGTTTGATCCTTGGGGCACCAATTCACTTTCGCCGCGGCGCGATACGCAAGGCCCTTTTTGAAAAGTTGTATGAAGAGCCACTGCGTCCACTTATAATATTCGGGCGAAGAGGTATCAATTTCGCGATCCCAGTCATATGAAAACCCGAACATGCGCACTTGTCGGCGGAAGTTGTCGGTGTTTTCCCGCGTCACCTCGCGCGGACTGCGGCCAACTTTGATCGCATAATTTTCGGTCGGCAAACCGAATGCATCCCATCCGATCGTGTAAAGGACTTCGCGCCCGCGCATGCGCATGTAGCGCGCGTGGATATCCTCCGCGGTATAGCCCTTCGGGTGGCCGATGTGCAGACCCTCGCCGGATGGATACGGAAAAGTTTCTAACTGATAATATTTTTTCTTGGGCGATTCGTCGTGAGCGCGAAAGGCCTTCTCGTCAATCCACTTTTTTTGCCATTTTGCCTCGATGTTTTGCGGCTCGTAGGGGGACATGGATAGTTCCCATTGTAAACCCGCGGCGCCGATTTCTCAACGCTAGATTGAGGTCACCTGGGTCTCGATGCCAAGCTTCGCCTTGGCGAGAAAACGAGACATTTTACTCGTACCGGGAGCCATCCTCAAAATATTTTCTTTCCGATTTTCTTGCTGCTGCGCACTGGTCAACGCGGTGAGCATATCTTCTTTAAGCGGCGCCGGCTTTTCCCGTTTAGGATCGAGTATAGTTCCGTCCCTACATTTTCCGACAAACTCATTAACGATGCCATCCATTTCTCGGTCCGTGGGATTATCAGACAAACCCTCTAACTGCTCACCATATTGAACTCCAACGATCGCTAAGAACTGGCGCGCATTAAAATCCGGATTCGATGGTCCTTTTTTCCTTTCAACCGGTTGCTCAATGGGCTTGGAAACCGGCTCCGGACTCGATTCAGGAATGTTCGGCCGCTGTTCAGATAATCGCTCGAACGGATTGGTTGCCATGTCCCTATTATATCAGCTTTATTTTAAAAACTCTTTCGGCGTTTTTGAGGATCTGCGCAGCCATCGCAGCAGCCTCCATCCCTTTCAATTCGGCGAGGCGCTTGACCACTTCGGGAATGTACGCCGGCTCGTTACGCTTCCCACGATAGGCAGCCGGGGCCACATAAGGCGCGTCAGTTTCCGAAAGAATATTTTCTGGCGGAATCATTTTGATCACGTCATCGTAGGCGCTTTCGGCCTGGCCTTTGCGTGGCGCGAATGTGACTGCTCCGCCAAAGGTGAATGAGAAACCGAGGTCGAGCAACGCATGGGCGTCCTCCTTGGTGCCGGTAAAAAAATGGATGACGCCGGGATTTTCGGGCAAGAGCAGCGCGCGGTGTTCGCGAAGCATCGCGATCATATCAGCAAACGCCTCACGACAATGGATCATGAGGGGCTTTTTTACTTCGTTCACAAGCTTGATCTGCGCGAGAAACGCTGCTTTTTGTTTCTCGATTTGCGCCTCGCGGGGCTCATCATCATCAAAATGGAAATAATCAAGGCCACACTCCCCGATCGCTACGGTCTTTGGATGGAGCGCGAGGGTGCGGTAAATTTCTGGGTCAAAAATTTCGCCGCGCGAAGTGAACGCTTTCGCAACTTCCCCGCCACCCAGCTCATTCGCATCGTGATATGAGCGCGAGGTGTGGATCGGATGGAGCGCAACCGCGGCATACAGGCCTTCGTGCCGTTCGGCGAGCGCAACCGCGGCGGCCGACATGTCTTTTTGGGTTCCGACATTGATCATCGCGACACCGGCCTCTTGGGCGCGCTGGATCACCGCTTCACGATCGGCGTCATAGGCAGAAAATTGGACGTGTGCGTGCGCGTCGAAAAATTTCATTTTCCAAACTTCTTAACCGGCGGGACTCTGTTTATAAAGTCCTGTTCTTCGGTTTTCTTTTCTTCGAGAAGCCGCAACGCTTTCGCCAGAGTATCATTTCGAGCATAAACATTTTTATCCCAAAAATAACGAAGGAGTTCGACGAGGTCAGCAATGTTCACACGGCTCCCATGGAAACGGCTTTCCGGGCGGATTTCGTGTATCAGCTTATCGATCTCCTTTTGGTCGGTGAGATTTTCGATCGTGGTCTCAACCGTCATATAGTCTGGGTAACCCTTATAGTAGAGAAAATCACTGAGAAATGCGGCCAGGCTCGTCATTTTCCTAATATCATGCTTCAGCTTAGCTATATATTCATCGCCGATGGTCTTGAGATCAGCATTCACCCTAAGATCTCCAGGCTCCCCATGGAGCTTTGTGAGCTCTTCCCTGAATGTATCTCCTTCTTTTCCACCTTCCTTAAATGGCATGGCGATTTCGAGTTTTATTTCACAAGGCGCGGGAAGAGCGGCTCGATTTTCTTAGCGTGCAGCTTGTCGCCATCCCACACGATCGCTTCGGCAATTTTTTTTGAGGTTTGCGGCAGGAAGGGCGCAAGCGTCGCAGCCGCATTATCAAGGAGTGTAATGAGATTAAAGAACGCCTGTTTGCGTTTCACGCCATCTTTGATCTCCCACACCTTCTCGTCGTTTACGTAACGGTCGCCGAACGAGAGCGCCTCCCAGACTGCGGCGAGCGCCTCGCTAAATTTATAGCTCGCAAGTTTTTCCTGCACCGTGCGCTTCATCGCAGCAATCGCTGCCTCAAACGCACCATCCACCTTCCCCATCGCAAGTTCCTCTTGCGATGCAAGCGTGAGGACGCGGGAGGCAAAATTGCCTAGGCCATTCGCGAGATCGCCGTTGTAGCGCTCCCGAAGCTTGTCGTCGGAATAATCGCCATCCGCACCAAACGGAATCTCGCGCAGCAAGAAGTAGCGCACGGCATCTGCGCCGTATTTTTTCACCTCGTCGAGCGGATCAATCACATTACCAACCGTTTTTGAAATCTTTTGGCCGTTGATCGTGAAGAAGCCATGCACGAGCACCTGGCCCGGCAGGGGCAATCCAGCCGACATGAGCATCGCAGGCCAGATGACAGCGTGGAATCGGGCGATATCTTTCGCCATCACCTGCACATCGGCCGGGTGTTCTTCCCACCCTTCGAGGCCGACCGCAGAAACATAATTTACGAGCGCGTCGGCCCACACGTAGATCACTTGATGTGGATCATCAGGCACTTGAATCCCCCAGGCCTCACGGTCGCCGCGCTTCTCGCGCGAAAAACTGATGTCCTCGAGGCCCTGCTCAACAAAGTTTTTTACCTCGTTGAAGCGATGCGCCGGCGCAACAAAATCAGGATTGCTTTCATAAAGATCTTCGAGCTGCTTTTGATACTTCGAAAGCCGGAAAAAATAATTCTCCTCGACGACATGTTCGGGCGCGGTCTTGTGGTCGGGGCACAGTCCATCCACCAGCTCATCCTCGCGCAAAAATGCTTCGTGGCCCTTGCAATAGAGGCCTTCGTACTGTCCTTTATAAAGATCTCCCGCCGCTTCAAGGCGCTTCCAAAATTCGTTGACCGTCGCGACGTGGCGGTCTTCGGTCGTGCGGATAAAATCCGTGTTTGAAATGCCGAGCTTGGCCCAGGTGTGTTCCCAAACTTGCGCCATCCGGTCGATGTAGGCGCGCACATCCTCGCCGCTTTTGCGCGCGGCTTCTATCGTCTTTTGAGAATTCTCGTCGGTTCCCGTAAGGAACGTGACATCCATCCCCTGCGCCGCGCGCCATCGAGCAAGCACATCCGCCGCAATGGTCGTGTAGGCATGGCCGATGTGCGGCTTATCGTTTACATAATAGATGGGAGTCGTGATATAAAACCGGTCGTCCATGTGACGAGCTTACCACGAGAAGGCCTTGATTATAAAGGGTAAAAGAGCCCTACCTAGGTGCCTGCCCTCGCGCGCTTCTTCGTAGACCATTCTTGAATAACTTCTTGGAACACGCCGGCCGCGGGAACTGAAATGATGATGCCGAGGATGCCGCCGATTTGGGCGCCGATCAAAATGGCGACGATCACGATGACCGGATGGATGCCGACGATGTGCTGGTTCAAGATCGGCACCAAGACGTTTGCCTCAAATTGCTCGGCGATGACGAAGAAAATCAAGGTGTAGACGGCGAGCGAGGTTGAAGTGGAAAGCGCGGAAATCACCGCGAGCGCGCCGGAAAGGAACGGCCCCACGAATGGCACAAGCTCAAAGAAGCCGGCGAGGACGGCGATGAGGAGTGAATATTTCACGTGGAGGAGGGCCAGGCCGACCCACACGGTGAAGCCGAAAACGACGGTGAGTAAAATTTGCGTGCGGAACCAATTGCTGATCAGCTTCCGCGATCGTTCATAAATGCTCAACGCGGCCGACTCATAATCGGGCGGGATCACCACTTTCAAAAACCGCTCAACACCATCGTTCGACAAGCAAAGATAGAAGGATGAGAGAATGACGGCGACGGTGAGGCCGACGCTACCAACCGCGTTCGAGAAAAAGTCGAAGGGCGATGAGCTGCCGGCGAAAAACGACGAAGAAATTTTATTGATCGTTGAGGAAATGGTGTCGGCATTAATTTTAAGGAGACTACCGAGCGTCCCTCCCACGCCTCCCCGATCGCCAAAGACGGTATTGAGCTGCACGAGGACGATCGGCGCGAGCGAATACACGACCAAAACGACGATCGCCATGGCAAGCAGGAAAATAAGGATCACGCCTACGCTGCGCGGCAGGCCTAATCTTTCAAACCAAGCAATGAGGCCCTCGAGTCCCGAGGAGATGATGATCGCGAGGAAAAGTCCCAGCAAAATCTGCCGGCCCTGATAAAAAATCGCAACGAGCACGACAAAAAGCAGTACCCGCCAGAGACTCGCCCACGTGACTTCAAGTTTTTCGGCCATTACGTTTTTATCAAAAGATTTTTAAAGCTTGAGAATTTTTTCAAAAATTGATTCGTTTCGATAGGGACCGATGATCGCCAGATTCAAGCCCTTGTTTTTAAAAATATCGCGGGCGACGGCGCGGACGTCTTCGGCCCGTATTGCCTTTATCTTAGCGATTATTTCATCGGGGGACAATGGGGATTCCGACAGGAGTTCTTGCCCGCCATAAAAACTGGCGAGCTCGTCGGCCGTTTCAACCCCCAGGAGCAAACCGCCCGCCAAGTGATCTTTAGAGCGTTGCAGCTCCTCTGCCGGAACGAGATCGGCGCTGATTTTACGGCATTCTTCGAGGATTGCCTCGATCACGATTTCGATTTTTGCATGGTCCACGCCCGCCGCGACGGTAAAAATGCCGTGGTCAAGAAAGAGCTCGTCGTCGGCAGAAATATAGTAGGCGGCGCCGAGTTCTTCGCGAACGCGCTTAAAAAGACGGGAACTCATTCCCCCGCCCAAGATGTCGCCGAGAACCTGTATGGCATACCGGCGCCTATCAAACAGGTCGAATGCGCGGAAGCCGAGGATAAGATGGCCCTGGTCAGATTCCTTAAATTTCAAAAGGATTCCGGGCTTGGTTTGCCGTTCACGCGTTTCTGGTTTTGCCGCCACCCGATGCCGCTTCAACGCCCCAAACTGCTTCCGCACCTGGGCCACGATCTTCGCCTCGCTGAATTTCCCGGCCACGACGACCAACGTAGAAGCCGGGCTATACCGCGCCGACCGGTAGCTCAAAAAATCTTTCTGCGAAAGCGTGCGGATGATTTCTTTTTCACCGTCAATTTTCCATCCGGCTGGCTGATCGCCATAGAGGAGGCGCATAAAAAGGTCGGGTACGCGGCGCATCGGCATGTCTTCATACATATTGATCTCCTCAATGACCACGCCGCGCTCTTTTTCAATTTCCTCGGGCGCGAAGAGCGGATTCAAGTAGAGGTCGCCCACAATTTCTAAAATCTGCGGCAGCTTGGGAGCGGCGACTTTCGCCCAGTAGCCGGTGATTTCCTGCGAAGTGAACGCGTTGTACTGGGCGCCGAGCGCGGCGAGCTCTTCGGCGATCATGCCCGGGCGAGGGCGGTTCGCCGTTCCCTTGAAAACCATGTGCTCGAGGAAATGGGACAGTCCATTCACCCGCTTGGTTTCATATTCAGACCCAGCCGCAACCAAAATAAGAACGCTCGCAGCGACCCCCGACGGTTGTGGCGCGAGCAAGATCCGCAAGCCGTTCGGGAGAGTGATCTTTTTGAATGGCTTCATGATGGTGAAAACGTGTGGCAGGTGAAATTGTTACGGAAAAATCTAGCGGAAACCGCCGCTCGGCTAGGACGTGATGGTCTGAATGTCTCCCGCGAAGCTCTGCGCCCGCTCGACGACCGCCTCGCCGTAGGTCCAGAGATAGTTCCGCCAGCGGCTCCCGGCGTAGTATTTAGCGGCCGTACAGCGCTCCTGGGCGGTCACACTACTATAAGTCACCTTGCAGCCGGTCATCCCATCCCGCAAGTAGAGCGCGGTAGCCACGAAGGCATCGGCGTTGTTCCAGGGGGACGCGGGACTGTGCCCGGTCACGCTTGAAATGTTGCCGGCATAAAGATTCCAGGTGGAAGGAATGAACTGGGCCGGACCCATCGCTCCGCCATAAGCGCCGTCCCGGTTGGCGCACGAAACGAGCATCGTATTCGGATCGAGATTCAAGGATTGGGTGAGCGCGAGGAACAGGGGCTTGTCCGACGGACGCATGGCGTTTTGATAGTTGCACTGCCCCACATTCTGCCCGAGCGCGGACTCGTGATCGAGAATGGCGAGGATAAACGCCGGCTCGATGCCGGTCGCGCCACCCGCCAATTTTGCATATTGATACGCATCCTCAAACGACAGCTCGCCGCCGCCCAGGAGTTGGAAGATGCGGTTGCGGATCTGCGCCGCGGTCTGCCGGGTCTGCGCAAGGAGCGCTTGGTATTTTGATTCCTGTCCTTTGGTCTGCGCGAGGAGATCGCTTTTCTCGCCCTTCGTCGTCGAAACCTCGGCCGCCTGCTGCCGCTGGTATGCCACGGCACTCGCGGCGTCCTGCTTCGAAGCGATGAATTGCTGCTCTTGGTCGGTGAGCTGCGCCTGAAGATCGGTCACCTGCTGCACGGTCACGCGCAAATTGTCCTGCACGAGTGAAATATTCTGGGCGTCGCTCCAAAAATCGGAGAGGTGAGGATTTTTGAGGAAGACTTCTATCAGGCTCACCTGGTCATTTTGATACAAATTTTGCATGAGGCCGGCAATCGCCGCTTTCTTGTTCGCGATATCGTTCTGGGTCACGACGATATGCGACTGCGTGTCGGCGATCTCGCGATCAAGCTGGGCAATCGTGAGATTGGTCGCCTGGATCTGCAGATTGAGCTTCGCAATTTTCGCGTTGAGCGTCGAGATTTCGCCGCTCAACGTGCTCCCCTGCTTCTTATAACTCAAGATTTGTCCCTCGTATTGTTCCATCTGCGCTTCAAGTTGCTGGAGCTGGTCCTGCAACTGTGCCCGCTCCGCAGCCGAATCAGCCGCCGTACCGGCCGTGCCGGTGTCTCCCGCCGCGCGCGGGAGCGCCGTAGGCGCAACTGCAGATCCAAAAATAAGGGCCGCCGCGGCGCAGAATAACACGGCCGCTTTCACCGCCCGGAGCGTGGACGGCCGCATAAGCTCTGCCATGCCGGAGAGGCGTTTGAAAAAGCTCCCGCGCGCGGCGGGGAGAAATACCATCTGGCGCGCGGGACCGAATGCATCCCACTGCCGCGCGGACGCGTCCGCGCGTCCGCGCGGCATGACGTCGCCCAAAACTCTGGGTTTTAAAGGCCCTTGCATGTACGATCATTATAACGAAAAACCGGGCTGCTTGATACCCGGTTTTTTATTTTTCTTTTTCCTTCTCCGTCTTTTCTGTTTTTTCTGCCTGGCGCTCTGCTTTTTTCTCCTCCGTTTCCACCTTCACCGCCGAAACGTCCACCACCTCGGCCGGCTTCACTTCCTCTTCCGGCGCCGGAGGCGTCGCGGTGACCACAGCCGTCGCTTCATCAACCAGCACTTTCACATTTTTTGGCACCGCGATGTCGCGCACATAAATACTTGCATTCACGTCAAGCAGGGCGCTCAAGTCAACATCAAGCATGTGCGGCAAGTCTTGCGGGAATGCTTCGACTTCAATTTCGGTCATCGACTTATTCAAAATGGCGCCGAGCGAACGGACCGCCGGCGACTCGCCCACAAAGTTGATCGGTACTTTCGCCTGAATCTTTTCGTCCATTTTTACCTGGTAAAAATCAACGTGTTCCGGCTCGCCCGTGAGGCCATCACGCTTCACCTCATAGATGAGCGCCGGCGTTTTTGTCGCGCCCAGGTTAAGCGTCACGACGGTGTTCGTTCCAGCTTCTTTAAAGATTTTATTGAATTCCTTCGCAGCTACTGAAAGGTGCATATTTGGAACACCGTGACCATACAGCTCGGCAGGAAGAATGCCCTCGCGGCGGAGAACTTTCGTTTGTTTTCCAAATTTTTCCCGCTTTTGCACGGCCAAATCCATAGGCCACAGTGTAGCAGGATGGCCGAAATTATTCAACTCGCGCGTTTACTCGACGGCGACATCGTAGGGACCGCTAAAGAACTGCCCATTGCCAGTTCCCGAAGAACCAAATTGACCCATGTAAGTAGTGGTTGGACTAAATTCTTGCACCCGCTTATTGATGACGTCAGTGACGTACATACGCCCGTTGGCATCAATCGCAATAAAATTCGGGCTGCTAAACTGTCCATTCCCACTGCCCGAACTGCCAAATTGGGAGAGATAGCTCCCGCCAGAGTCAAATTTCTGCACGCGGTTATTGCCAGTGTCAACAACATATATATTACCGGCGGAATCGATAGCAATGCCAACCGGACTGCTAAACTGTCCATTCCCACTGCCCGAACTGCCAAATTGGGAGAGATAATTCCCACTTGAATCAAATTTCTCGACGCGACTGTTGCCAGAATCAACGACATAGATATTGCCGCTCGCATCAATCACGATCCCCTTAGGAGCCGTAAACTGCCCGCTGCCACTCCCCGACGAACCGAATTGCGAAAGATAATTCCCATTGGAATCAAACTTTTCGACGCGGGCATTTCCAGTATCAACCACGTACACATTGCCGATCGTATCAGTTCTTATCCCAACGGGACTACCGGTGAATTGACCATTGCCAGAACCCGAGGAGCCAAACTGCAAAAGATAGTTCCCGTTGGAGTCAAACTTTTGGACGCGCCGGCGCTCCGAATCAAGCACATAGATATTGCCGCCAGTATCAACGGCGAGACCGCTCGCGGTACCAAATTGCCCGTTGCCGGAACCCGCCGAACCAAATTTAGACTGGTACACTCCCGCATTATCAAACTCTTCAATGCGCGTGGTATCGCTCACCCACACGCACGGACCGCCATTCACGCAGCCAAAATCTTCAGCGATCAAATTAGATTGCGTTCCCTGCGTGTAGAGAAACGTCGTACTATTGCTCCCGTTCCCCGCCTGCGCCTGTTCTATCGGCGTGTATTTCTGGGATTGGAGGTTGGTAACAAATTGGTATTTCAATCCGTCGTCTGCGTAGGCATAAAACGAACCAGTCGATGATTGGTTGAGCGGATCAATCGGTAAAGCGGCGAACGGCGCCCCACCGGGGATTTGACTAAAGTTAAACGGCAGCCATCCCGTGCCATCCACATTGCGATAGTTTGAGGGTGATCCGCAGTAGTACGTTGTCCCTGAAGCAGGCGGGAGCAAGCCCAGATCGTTCCCGCAAGCACCTCGCTGCAGGTCAAGATTGGAATCGGGCAAAGAGATATAAATAATACTGGTTGAACCGGGGAGCGCGATACCATTTACCTGCGCAAGAGAAACCGCAGAATTCAGCGAGTTGATATCGGAAATACGATTCGCATCACGGCTCCGCAAAGCAAATTCCAGCGGATTGATAATCATAAAGACGACCAGGGCGATGAGACCGACAATAGCCGTAACGATTAAGAGCTCCACGAGCGTGAAACCTTTTTGAAGCTTAGGCGAGGCCATTGAATAATTGTAATCTATTTGCCACGATCGCCTGGATATCCTGGACCGCGGGGGTAAGAATTTTATAGGGGGCGATCTCGTCTGCATTCGCCGCGAGGCCGTGTTCAACGCCCCGCCGCCACGCAACGCGCAGCTCGCTTGAGACATGGAGAATGGTCATACCAGCCGCAATCGCCGCTTTGAAATCTTCGTCGGCGGTGGCCGAACCCCCGTGGAGCGTCATATACATGACGCCGGCATCATAGAGGGCTTTTTTCAATTCGCTAATGCGCAGGATGTCGAGCCGCTTTTTTGCCATGCCGCTCACCATTTCTTTCAGAAGGCCGTGCATATTGCCGACGGCCGGCGCGAGCACGTCAACGCCGGTTTCTTTCACGAAGTTTACCGCCTCCTCGGGCGTCGAAAGCACGAGTGACGCTGCGGGACGCGCGGCGATGATCTCGGAAGACGACCCGAGGTAGCCGATCTCGCCCTCCACCACAATTTCCGGATTGATCGTGCGCACCATCTTCACGACCTCAAGCGTTTGTTTAATATTTTCCGCCATCGGGAGCGCCGATCCGTCAAAAAGAATTTCGTCAAAGCCCGCTTCCGCCGCCTCCTTCGCTTTTTCGAACGAGTGCGTGTGGTCGGCGTTTAGATATATCGGGTAGTCATAGCCCTTGCGAATCGCGCGGACCACTGCGGCAATTTGTTTCAGGCCGATGAATTCGCGTTCCCCTTCCGAAACGCCGATCAAAACAGGAATTTTCGTATCAGCGGTCGTGGCGCCGCTCTCTTCCGAAACAGCCTGCGCCGCAGCGACGATCGCGCGGAGCGTCGCGAGGTCCGACACGTTAAAATGGCCGACCCCCCGGTGCCGCGCGTCTGCCTGTCGAAGAATTTCTCGAAGCGATTGCATGGGTTAGATTATGCTAGATCACCTTCGGCACGAATTTTTTCGGCGCTTTTTTAAGCAGCTGCTTGAGCGCGCGCTTCGAAAGAAGCCCCGTCTGCGCTCCAAAATGCTGCACGACGTTCATCGATTCGATCGGCGCCCATTGCAACGCCTGGTGCACCGGCAAGCCATAAATCAAGGCGCACAAAAAACCGGCCGAGAACGCGTCGCCGGCGCCGGTGCGGGAAACGGGCGGCCGCGGGTCCGGGTACGGCGGCATAAAATAGTGCGAAGTCCCATCCGAAGCATACGCACCCTTCGGACCGTCGGTGATGACGACAACTTTCGGGCCGAGGCGATGCATGCCTTCCATGAGCGCCTTGATATCGGCGCCAGCCCTCTTCTTTAAAAGAAGTTCGGCTTCCTCGCGGTTCACAAAAACAACATAGGTGTGCCGGTAAATGTCTTTGAGCTTATCAGCGCCGAAGCGAAGTTGGAACGTGCCCGGGTTGAACCCCATCCGCACATTAGGATGCCGCTTCAAATACGCCGCAACCTTGTGGTGGAACGGGAGCGTGTGTTCGGCGATCGAAGAAAAGTAGAGCCAGTCGGTGCGGTTGTCCAACACGCGCGGATCCGCATACGCATATTGCTCGTGCTTGATCAAAATCGTACGCTCGGCCTGATACGTAAGCACAAAATGATAATTCGTGGGCAAGCCCTGGTTGGTCTTTACAAATTCCCTAGAGACACCCTCCTTGTCGTAGGCGGCGAGCACGTCCTTCCCGTATTGGTCGCCGCCAATCGCGGTAAGTATGCCGGTTTTTAAACCGAGACGACTCGCACCAACCGCGACATTAGAAGCATTCCCCACCGCGGGAGCAACAAAAAGAGATTCGTAGGGAATCTTATCGGCAAACGACATGCACAGCTGGCATCGTTCGTGGTTCAGGTCGCAATGCACCGACGCCTCATGCAGCTGGATGAACGCGTCGATCACAACGTCGCCAATGCAAACCAAATCATAACCCTGCCTCATGAGGTCTATTATACCGTTATTAAGTTTTCCTTAAAACCCGCTTGACAGCCGCCTTGATGCCGGCAACGTCCATGCCATATTTTTCGAGAAGCGCCTCGGGCGCGCCGGATTCGCCGAACATATCCTGCATGCCGACCAGTTCCATCGGCGTCGGCGCGTGCTTTGCGAGCGCTTCGGCGACGGCGCCACCCAAGCCGCCATTCACCTGATGCTCCTCCACCGTCACGACGGCGCCGATCTTCTTTGCGAGGTCGGTTATGGCTGTCGTGTCGAGCGGTTTTATCGTGTGTACGTTCAATACCACCGTCCCGATTTTTTCGCGGTCGAGGTCGCGGGCGGCGAGGAGCGCGTTGTGAAGCATAGCGCCGCAGGCGATGACGAGCGCCCGGGGATTTTTTGATTCCCAAAAAATTTGCGCTTTGCCAGGAATGAAGGGCGTCGCCTCGGTCGTGAGGACCGGGGTCTTCTCGCGCTGGAAGCGGAGGTAGACCGGGCCCCACATTTGGGATGCGGCCATCGTGGCCTTCTTGGCTTCGATCGCGTCGCACGGAACGATCACGCGCATGTTGGGCATCGCGCGCATCATCGCGATGTCCTCGGTCGCCTGGTGCGTTGCGCCGTCCGGCCCCACCGAAATCCCAGCGTGATGCCCCGCGATTTTCACATTTGAATTATTGTACGCAATCGTCGTCCGGATTTGCTCCCAGTTGCGGCCCGGCGAAAACGTCGCATACGAAGCGATGAACGGGATCTTTCCGCTCACGCCCAATCCTGCGGCAACGGTCGCCATGTTTTGTTCGGCGACGCCAAGTTCGACGAAGCGTTCAGGAAATTTTTTTGCGAACGCTTCGGTCCGCGTTGATTCCGTAAGGTCGGCGCAGAGCGCGACCACATTCGGATTTTTTTCTCCCGCCGCAACCAATCCCTCGCCGTACCCGTTGCGGGTCGGCGCCATCTCGACGTCAGAGGCGAAAAGTTTTTGGTTCAATTTTGCGGCGGCGGTGAGCATCTCGTTAGTAGGTCACCGGTCGCGGCAAAGCTTGAACAGGAACGTAACCTTTAGGATAGAGTTCTGGGTCGATAATGCGATTGAAGCAAACCCTGCCAGCTTGGTGATCCCAGCTGTCATTAATCTTCTGAGGATAAAGATAAGCACCGGACGGCCCATTGGGCGCTGGCAGATTAAAGTCAGCACACAGTTTAAACGTCGACGTACTTGCTGTTTCGTAGCCATACGATGCCCCTGATTGCGGATCCATGGGCGCTTTGTATCCAGAAATACTATCGGTCAGGGCATCCAACGAATTGGGCAGATAGCGCTTATTCGTCCAATAATAAATAATTTGGCCTTGGATCCCGGAAAGGTCGCTCACTTTTTGCTGGTCAAATCGAACAAGGCGCGCACGAAAGGGCGATCCCGCCGTGAAGAAACCGCCAACCACCACGGCAATCACGCAGACTATCGCGACCCACACAAAAAGCTTTGCGCGATTCGAGAACCCAGTCGCGCCCGAGCGAAGATCGTAAAGGTAATACCAGAAGATCCCCACCCCCACGGCAAGAACGGCAAACACTTTAAGGATAAAGCGGGTAGTAATTTCACCACCTAAAAAGTTATAGAGCAGCGCAACGAGGTCACCGATCACGAGAAGGGCGGCAAGAAAAAGGGTGAAATAGAGAAGCCATTTGCGGATGCGGATCTCGCTCCGGCTTGTGTTTGCCAAAAGTTCTTTATGCAAGTACCGTGCCACCCAAACAAAAACCGGGAAGACGATGATGAGTAGCGCAAGAGGCCATCGGATCGTACTTCCGGCACCATAATAGTAGTAATAGCCGTCGAGCTGGTCCGGGAAAGACATATTCGTGTATTCAAAGAGCAAATTAATGATACTCCCCGCGCTCACATAGAGCGTTATGGTGGCGAGCAAATACATAAATACTTCTCGCGGAGTGCTTTTTATTGTTTGCGTATCCATAGTATTAGTTAGTTTTTTTATTCGTACTCATTCCTAATCTTACCGCGTAAGGTGCGGAGTTCGACGAGCGCTTTGCGCGCCTCTCCGGGCTTGAATGGTTTGCTGTGCCATAAATAGTCGTGCTCCATGAAATCAACTCCTTTGCCTGGAATCGTGTGCGCGATCACGCAGGTCGGTTTTTCATAGACAGCGCGCGCTTCGTTCACCGCGGCAACGATTTCTTCAAAGTTGTGGCCGTCGATTTCGAGGACGTGCCAACCAAACGCTTCGTATTTTGCGCGGAGCGGTTCGAGCGGCATGATATTTTCCGTAAACCCGTCGATCTGGATATTATTGCGGTCCACGATCGCCGTGAGGTTGTTTAATTTATTTTTTCCGGCGAACATTACGGCCTCCCAGGTGTTCCCCTCCTCGTGCTCGCCATCCGACATCAGGCAATAGGTTCGCCACGAGGCGTGGTCGAGACGGGCCGCGAGCGCCATGCCGCACGCTTGCGAGAGGCCGCTGCCGAGCGGCCCGGAGGTGGTTTCGATGCCGGGCAAACTGCCACGGTGAGGGTGGCCCTGGAGGCGCGTGCCAATTTTCCGGAGCGTGCGCAATTCATCTACCGGGAAATATCCCGCGCGGGCAAGCGCCGCGTACTGCACCGGGCACACGTGTCCATTCGACAAGACAACGCGATCACGCCCCGGCCAACCCGGCCGCTTCGGATCGTGTTTCAAAAGATGGAAATAGAGCGCCGTTATCACTTCTGCCATATCGAGCGGCCCCGCAATATGGCCGGACCCTGCGCGCGAGACCATTTCAATCACGTCTTCCCGCAAGCGATTCGCCATAAATGCCATTTCCTCCAGCCGCTTTTCGGTAAGCGCTTCGGTGATCCGCGAACCCGACATCCGCGCCCGCTTCTCGAGCGTCTCACGGTACCATGTGGAACGCACCGGCGGCAGCGTCACGAGTTCGTCGTAGGCCTCAGCCGGATTTTTGCTCTTTAATATATAGCTTTCCGACGTAACCATGTCCGCACCCGCCTTTTTTGCCTGCCGCGCTGTCGTCGGCGTGATGCCGCCATCCACTTCGATCGTCGCGCCCGGCATGTGCTTGCGAATCCACTGCACCTTCCGCATCGTGAGCGGCAAAAACCGCTGCCCCGCCGGACCCGGATACACCGAAAGCACCTGGAACCATGACGTGTGTTTGAAAAATGGTTCGAGCTTGCGCGCTTGCGTCTGCGGATTCGATGAGAGCATCACCTGCACGCCGCGCTTGTGGCATCGCGCAACGATCGCCGCAAACGTTTCTTCGCTCACCGTCTCCACGTGCACTACGAAGCGCTTCGCACCCGCCGCAAGCCATGATTCAATATGTTTTTCCGGATGTTCTACCATCAAGTGGACTTCGAGCGGAACGTGCGAGCGAAGATTTGCCCACTCCGTCGCATTCGCCCACGTCTTGTGGAACGTAAACGCGCCGTCCGCGACATCAAGATGCACGAAATCCCCGTCGCCCAAAAATGATTTTGCGATCTCAAGATGTTCGCGTGCCGTGCGAAAATCCGGACAATTGATGACGGGCAGAATTTTCATAAAAATTTAATGGCTGTTTTCAATTTGAGAAATTTTTGACAGGCGCCGCGAATATTTTTCTTCTTTCGCAAACGGCGTCGTCAAAAAAACTTTCGCCGTCTTCACCGCCGCGACCTCATCAATAAAATCCGCGGCGAGGGCGAGCACATTCACATCGTCGTCGTGGCGGCCCTGGTAGGCGTGGTCCGGCGACATCGCAAGTCCCGCGCGCACCCCCGGGAATTTATTCGCCACGATATCTACGCCGAACCCGGACCGGCAGATCACGATCCCCCGCGCCGCATCCGGCGCCTCCGCCACCTTCCGCGCAACCGGCGCCGCATAATCCGGATAGTCATCGTCTATCGTCGGCGCCGCCGCACCCAGATCAACGACGTCGTAGGCCTCAGTCTTCAACGCGGCCTTCAGGCGCTCCTTCAACGCAAAGCCGCCATGATCAGCGCCGAGGTAGATCGTCATACAAAAAATTATAACACGCCGCTATTCGAACGCCCGCCTTCCACGTTTCAGGATTAGTGCGTTGCCGCAATCTTCTCCACGTGCTTCACAAGCGTGCTCACGTACCCCGCTTCGTTGTCGTACCAGGAAAGCACTTTCACAAGATCACCGTCCACCACTTTCGTAAAACCGAGATCAACGATCGCGCCGAAGGGCTCGCCCACAATATCATGCGAGACGAGTTGGTCGTTCGTCACTTTCAAAACTCCCTGCCAGCGCGGCGACGCCGCCGCATCCGTTAAAATTTTATTAACTTCCTCAACCGTCGTCGGTCGCTTCGCAACAAATGTGATGTCAGAAATTGACCCAACGATAGACGGCACGCGGAACGACATGCCGTCGAACTTGCCCGCAAGCAACGGGATCGCGCGCGTGACGGCGATCGCCGCGCCCGTCGTTGACGGCGAAATGTTTTGCGCCGCAGCCCGCCCGCGCCGATAATCATGACTCCCCCGCACCGGTCCATCAACAACGCCCTGGGTCGCGGTGTACGAATGCACCGTAGAAAGCATCGCTTTCACGATGCCAGGATTTTCTGAAAGAACCTGGATCACGGGTGACGCGGAATTCGTCGTGCACGACCCGTTCGACGTGATTTGGCAGGTATTGATCTCCGCATCGTTCACGCCCATCAAAACCGTCTTGCCATCGGCGCCATCTTCATCTTTCGCCGGCGCCGTGATCACGACGTGCTTCGCACCCGCCGCCAGATGAACTTTATTTGCCGCGTATGATTCAAAAAGGCCCGTGGATTCCACGACGATATCAATATTCAACGCTCCCCACGGCAGCTGTGACGGATCCTTGACCTGCAAAAACTTCACCGGCATGCCATCTGCAAATAACGTGCCGCTTGCGGCATCGGCCGTCACTTCCTTATCATAGCGGCCGTAGACCGTGTCGTACTTCAAAAGATACGCCAGATTGTCTGCGTCCCCCAGGTCATTGAGCGCGACGATCTCGATGTTCGGATTGCCAAATGCCTGGCGGAAAAACAGGCGCCCGATGCGCCCAAACCCGTTAATCGCCACGCGGACTTTTGCCATTCCTCTATTATATACCAAGCCGTACCGGATCGCCCACTTTAATTCCGGCTTTTGCGACGGATCCGGCATTCACTTCAAGAACTTTGTCCGTGCCATCGGGCGACTGGTAGATTTTCAGATTCCAAAGCGCCACGCCCGGCTGCGGGGCAGCATTTTCTGCAAATCCCAAAACCACTTCGCCGTTCATGCCGCCATTCGCCTGTCCGCCCGCCGCGGCCGGTCCGATCCAGATCACGTCGATCGCAAAATTCATATCCTTCATCCAAAAGTTTTGGACGGATGGTTTGCTAAATTCGAAAAGCATGCCGTGCCCGTCAAGAAGTGACGGACGGTAAGAAAGCCCGCGCGCTTGCGCCAAGCTCGACGTCGCAAGTTCAACCGTAAATGTCGCGGAGCCCACACGCACCTGATTGCCCGCGAGAGCCGGGTTTGCCCGGCGAAAAACCAGGACGTATGCCATGACCGCCCCGACGATGAGCACGATGCCAATGATCGCGAGCATCATTTTCAATTTCAACATTTTTCTTATGGTATCACATGTTCGTAAAATCGTTCGCGTTATTATCGGTATCGACAATCACCCCACTTTCAATTTTGCGCTGGAGGACCTGGCCAGCTGTCGGATTGGCTGCGACCGGCGCTCCTTCAAAAAATTGTCCCGCTCCTTCGCCCCAGGCAACCGCGTCGATTACGACACCTGACGCATCCATAAGCGCGGCGCTATTGTTGGCCGCAAGTGTCGCGCTGCTGGTTATATTGGCGCCTATTGAATCGCCGAATCCTCCTGCAGAATTTGCCCAGGTGAAATAGGCGCCGGGTGCGACCAGACTCTCGCTCGGGAAAACTTTTATCGAATACTCTGTCCCACTGCTTGAGCGCTTCCGCAATTTCCAACCGCTCACGTCCACCGGCATCGGCGTCGGGTTAAAGATTTTTATGAAATCGTTCGCGCTCGATGCGCCGGCAATCTGAACTCCCGCAATTACGACGTGCGCGGGCGCTGCTAGTCCTGCCGTTGGTGCCGAGGTTGATGTCGGTTGTGCTGGAAGTTGCATTGGAGGTTCTGGCGCCGGCGCCGACGGCTCCGGCAGCTCTGGCGGCGACTCGCTCGGTGTTGACGAGGGCGCCGAAGAAGGATCAGCGTCGAGTTGAACCTCGATGGTGCTTGTCGCGCTTGTTGTCGCGATTGTGGTCGCAGTTGTCGTGGTCATCACAATCACCGGAACAACCATCACGCTCGAAGATGGCATCGGCGGCTCCACCGGCAAAGCCAGCTTCGAAGTTGAAGCTGGTGGCGGATTAGGAATAGTACTCGTGATCAGATGTGGCGCCGGGGCAGGTCCAGGAGGAAGCGTCACTACTTTCGCCACGGATTTCGCCGGTGCCACAGTGGTTGTTTCTGCAGTTGTTTCTGCAGTCGTTTCTCTATAAATATTAGTGCGGGCTGCGATGTCGGCAGCATATCCCCCACTTCCGGGAGCGACTGCCTCCTGCCATGATTGCGCAATAACATCTTTGATGCGTATCGGCAGCTGCATCGCCTGCGCCGGAAACAGCGCGAACGCCGCCGCGACGCAAGCCGCAGAAATAGAGCTGGTCAAAATCAGCCGTCGTCTTCGCTTTTTCCTCACTTCTTCCAAAAACATGACGGCATGCTAGCATATTGGTCATTAAAAAATGCTTAAGAAAATTTTGCGGCGGACGCCGCGCGCACGCTGACGTCCATGCCGAACGCGCGTGCTAGAATAAACGAATGCGGCCCACGAACAGCCAGCTAAAAAAGACGCTCATTATCCTTACGGCGATTGCGCTCGCCCTCGGCGTGATTGTTGTGCTGGTCGTTTTCTATCCGGGTGATGTCGGCATCGGCGGCGTCGGCAGCTTTGTGCAAAATATAACCCCATCTGGATCTTCGAACGGATCGAATCAAACAATGGCTCCCTCGACGAGTGCAAGTATTCCCACGAGCTCGCAAAATATTGCTGCGGGCACGGGCGCGAGTTTTGTGAGCACATTTTCTGCGCCCTATCCGGTCAATTGGAATGATGCGCGCGAGCAGTTCTCGGTGATCGGTGCATCCTTCAGAGAAAACCAACTCACGCTGACGCTTTCAGTTAAGACGAGCGGGATCCCCGAGTGCGTGCCGCTCGATGTGCGCCTCGTGAAAAACGAGAGTGGTGATTTGCAAGCGCCCGACGCGCCGCAGTTTAGTTTTCCGGATACCGGAAGCTGCACCGGCGGCGCCAATGAAACTTATAGCGAGCCCGTTACGTTTACGATCGACTCGTCCCTCGCCGGTCCTTATTTGCTGACGACCGGCGGTACAGCGAATTTATTTTTCACGGCGGCGACGTCTTCGGCTGGCGGTATTAATGTGGCGCTGCCGTCGACTTCTGGGTAGGCGCGCAATTTGCTGTGGCCGCGCGGCCGGCGGTTGAATTCGCGCGCTTGCTTTGCTAAACTCCATAACGTATTCCGGCGTAGCTCAATGGTAGAGCGGCTCCCTGTGGATACGCAGCTTCCCGAAGTAATTCGGGTTGAAAATCGAGGTGAATTGCTGGAAGCCTAATGCGGTAATGCGAAGGTAATCAGCAGCCAAGCCCAGTCGTGATTTCAAGATCACGACTGCGGAAGGTTCAGAGACTATCCCGTAAGGGAGTACTCCGGATTGCATAAAGTGATCCGGCGGAAGCGCCTCGCCCCTGCAACAGGGTGAAGATATAGTCCACTCCTAATGGAAACATTGGGGTTACGTGTAAGGAGATGGTTCCAGGTTCGAGTCCTGGCGCCGGAGCAGCAAAAAAACATCTGTCCAAGGCAGATGTTTTTTATTACCATTGAATTATGAGCAAATTGAGAAAATATCTTAGCGGAGTGATCCTCGGTAATCTGGCTATACCATCGAATATTAAGTATGGAACAATGATCAGTAAACGAGACGGTGTCGAAGTCATTGAAGAACAAGAAGCGAAAATTGAAGCCTGGGCAGGTGGACTTACGGGCGGCGTTGCAGAGGGAGGTGGCGGGAAAAGACGAGTACAACTTTGGTTAAAAGATAAGAAACTACATTGGCATTGTACTGGTAATCCAAAAGATCACGATATTTTTTGTAAGCACTGCATTGCGGTCACCCTTTTTTTAAGAAAAAACCATTAAATATTTGGGATAATCATTTGTTTAACTTATTTGAGAAATTGGGGACTGCAAAATGAAAAGTCGCTCTCCGGCGATTTTTCTTTTGTGAACATCACGTGAACGGCTGATCTCTGCCACTATCGCTACCTCACCATTGTTTCATCCAGGGCACTTTATCGTTCAAAGGCGTGCCTTTCTGAATAGTCGAACCGGAGAGGAGCGCCGACAATAACGTCGAAACAAAACAAACGAAAACGAAAATTAAAAAATCATGAAAGGAAAATTGACAAGGATTGCTATTGCTTCCGCGCTGGTGATCGCCTTCGCCTTGCCCACGTCTTCAGTAATCGTGGCCATGGCTGCATCGAAATCGCACGGCAGTAACAGCAACGAAAGTAACGGTAACGAAAACGAGCACGGGGTGAGTATAGGCGCAAACGTACGAACGTCTGTCAGCGCCAATAGCAACTCCATAACCGTCAGCGATGACGAGGACACGAACGCTACCGACACAGAAGACGGCAGTGGAGAATGTCCCGGATTCGTTCCGCCCGGCCACCTGATCGCTCCAGGTTGGTTGAAGCATCATGGTGACGAAGAGCCGACGGTTCCGGACTGTGAAGATTTGCCGCCGGGCATCGGCATGAGGTTTGGAACTTCAACGCACAATGGCGATCATGAGCACCAATTCACGCTCAGCTCCGTGAGCGCCAGCGCTGCGACGAGTACGGCGACGATCACTTGGAACACGAACAAGCCCGCCAGTTCGCAGGTCTTCTACGGATTGACGGCGGCTCACGGTTCTAGTACGAGCGTCGACTCGGCTCTCGTAACCTCGCATTCAGAAATGCTCTCGGGTCTCACGCCGAACACGACCTACCACTTCCAGGTAAAATCGGCTGACGCGGATGGCGATGTCGTCATCTCCGCGGATGCCACCTTCACGACAGCTGCTTTGCCGGCGGATACCATCCCGCCGACGGTGTCGATAACTTCACCGCTGAGCAGCACGACGGTTTCATCCACGATTACCGTAAGCGCGACGTCTACCGACAATGTTGGCGTGGCGAACGTGCAATTCTTGCTGGACGGCGCTAACCTCGGATCTGCGGTGACGAGCACGCCTTACTCGATTTTGTGGGACACGAAAACCGCGACGAACGGCGCTCACACCCTGACGGCGATTGCGCACGACACGTCGAGCAACGTCGCTACATCGAGCGCGATCAGCGTGATCGTTGACAACGGCGCTCCGGTCATCTCGAGCACGACCGCCGCTGCCGTGACAAGCACGGTGACCATCTCCTGGATGACGGATGAACCCGCAAACTCCCAAGTCTTCTACGGCTTGACGACGGCATATGGATCCACAACCCCGATTGATGCGACGCTCGTGACCTCACACTCGGTCACCATCGCAGGCCTCACCCCGGGCACCCTGTATCACTTCGAAGTGCTTTCGATGGACGGCGTCGGCAACCTGGCGACCTCGAGCGATAACAGCTTCAGTACGGCGGCTCTGCCGGCAATCTTGTCGGCAACCTCGACTGCGGCGACGAGCACCGCTACCGTCAGCTGGACTACGAATGTGTCCACGACCGGAACCGTGTACTACTCCACTTCGACGCCGGTCAACGCGAGCACGTCGGCTTCGGTAAGCGACGCCTCCTCCACGACCGCCCACGCGGTTGCCCTCACCGGACTGAATAGTAGCAGCACCTACTTCTTCGTCGTCAAAGCGACGGACAGCTTCGGTGATACGATAACCTCAAGCGAGGGATCGTTCACGACTGGGCCGTAACAATTTCCAGTTGAGGGAAAAAGCCCGCCACATCGGCGGGTTTTTTCTTTTTCGGAAACCATCACCGATGCATGCACCCGGCCCAGCAGCAGGGGCGGCGCATCCCTTCTATAAGTTCATCTCGCGTCCGGTGGATCCGGTGGCTGCGCGTCTCCGATTTTTTGGCAGACAGAACCCAGCACAACCACTCGTTGCGCGCGAGGGGCGTGATATCTTCCCACGCCACGCGCGCGGCCGGGGCAGCAACAAGCACTTTTCTTAAATCCCGCGGGACGCCATGGGCCACGCCACCAGAAATCCCCTTGTGAGGCATAGGGTTATTTGAACGTCGTGATTTCGCTTAAGAAAATCGTGGCGCCGCCCGTATTCGCCGTGCCGGCCGCAGAATAAGCGCCGGTCGCGGAAACCGACTTGTACTCTACAAATGCGGACGATCCTTCGTTCCCGAGCGAAGTCCAGCCAGAGCTCCCGCCCCATGCGGCATTGCCGGTGTAATATTGCGTCGCAAACGCAATTAAGAGCTCGTTTGCTTGCGAAGTGGCAGATGTAGGCCCAACGCTCCAATTCGTTCCGGCATCATAATTTTGGAGATGCGAAGTAAACTGATCGAACGGCGCAGAAACCGACGCGCCCGAAATTTCTACCACAAAAATGGATGTGGCGACATAGTTCGTCGTGACGGTAAAGTTTTGGACCCCGGCTTGGGCATTCGTGCGGTAATACACGCCGGCGAAATCGCGGCCGTTGACGGTGTCATACGCGCTACCTCCTAGGGTGTATGTGCTTCCTTTATTATCAGAGAACGAAACCGGGGTTTGAGAAAGTGAATTCAATAAAACAACGACCAAATCGCCCGCCTGCGTAGGTGACGGCAAAGAAACGTTGAAGCTTCCGCCATTGCCGGATCCATGTGCGCTCTGCACAACCGACGGCCCCGATCCGGAAGGCGGCGAGGAAACGGCATTATTCACCGTCACCGAAACATTACTCGCCGTGGCTGAATTCCCTGCCGCATCGGTAGCGACCGCTGAAATGGTATGCGAGCCATTCGCAACGCCGGTGGTATCCCAACTGTACGTGAATGGCGCGGAGGTCAGCGCGCTTCCAATATTCGCCCCGTCCAATTTGAATTGAACGAGCACCACCCCCACATTGTCTGAAGCGCTCGCGGAGAGCGTGATCGTTCCCTGCACGGTAGCGCCGCTCGACGGTCCAGTCACCGATATCGTGGGCGGAGTCGTGTCCGGAGCCGGAGTTGCCGGTGGGGGCGTTGGGCTCGAAACATTTCCGCCGCTTCCTAATTCGACGATGTAAGCGTCGGTTTTAGTTCCGTCAGAGGTACAGTTGCGCCAATTCGAAGTGAACAACACTTTCGTGAAATCGCGGTTTGGCGTAGCATGCGGCTCATTGAAATATTGGCCCGCGCGGCACACCTGATCGTGCGCGATGCGATACACGATATTACTGTTGTCCATCTTGAGCGCAAAAATTTCACTGCCCATCGGCACCTGCGGCGACATGTCCACGGCATTCTCGTTATAAGAAGAGCCGAGCGCATACCCGTTCATCGGATTGTTCACGCCGATATTCGCGCGCCCGCTGATATGCCACTGCCCGCTGAAGTAAGCACTGTCGGGCATCAAGTTTTGAATCACTCCGGCAGAACTCGGGCACCCGAGCGCGAGACTAGGATCAAAAGCGTATGCTGTCGTGCGGCGATAATCATCGTGCGTGGCGCCATCCGCAACACAGAAACCGCTATAGATGACTTCCTTACCATTGGCGAGACGCCCCATGTCAGCGTGGGTTCCATCGTCTTTGGATAGAAGTCCGCCCGCACCAAAACCGCTCCACGGAGAGACGCGAGAAATTCTTGCGCCAGTCACCGCATCATATTCCTCGGTGCCGGTGTGCGTGTAATTGCCCGGAGTGTTCCACGCCACCTCAACATAATCGCCGTCGGGACTAATGCACGCTTGAGCCGGTCGTTTATTTTCCGGCGCGTTGGTGTTCACGAGATCCCCTGGCGTCGTAAGTTTATGGAACCAGAAATAATGATTTGGCGTCGTAAGATCAAACACGCCAAATCCCCACGGCGCACCCGTCTGGCCGTACACAATTTTCGATGCAAGTTTTGTGCTCGCGTCATCGGTATTGCAATAGACATATGGCTTAATGGTGAGATTGTTTGCAACGAGATCCAACGTATTCCCCTGCGTATCGGTCAGGGTATTGAAGGTGCCGATAGTCGCGATAGCATCGTTATGGCAAACATCCAGCGTTCTAATCTGCCGCGCATAGGTGTAGTAAAAAATGCATCGATCACGATTGCTCCATATCGGCCCAAGCTGGTCGACGCCATCGCCGGCGATATTGATGGTCCGTATGTAGTTATAAGGATCATTCCCGTTCATCAGCACCAAGCCGCCGCCCTGGAAATAATTAAGGATCATATAACTGCCATCAAGATTCCATGCCTGGTTCGGGGCATAGACCGGGAAATATCCGTTTGCGGGCATTCCGGCCTGCGACGTGATCCGCTTAAGCTGGGTGTGGAAAATAGGATCGGTGTAAATCGTGCCGGCAGTTCCATCATAGACGGCCGGTTTCGAATCCGCCGGACTTGCGATCGCCGAACAGCCATCGTAAGGCGTAGTGCCTGCGGTCGGTGAAGAATTATAACCACTCGCCGTGCGCTGACACATTAATAAATTCGCGAACTGGGCCGGCGTGCCTGCGGGGGCCGGCGTAGGAGTTGGCGTTGGTGTCGGGGTGGGGCTTGGCGGCGGTATGGGAACGGGCACGGGCGTGGGAGTGGGAACCGGATAAATAGGATTGGGAGTGGGAGTAGGCGTGGGAGTGGAAATACTGCCAGGGGCTCCGGGGGTTCCGATACTCGGATTGTTTGCACTTGTCGACGTTGATGTCACCGTGGAAACGGGCTGATGCGACAACAGCGCGACAAATTGCGCCTGAAGTTGGGCCAGGTACTGCGTGAGCAATATAATGAGCTGCTGCATGAGCGTCACCAAAAGCTGCTGCTGGGCGATCGTTGAAGTTACTGTCGCAGCCAAAAAATCGCTCCCGATTTGGCTCAATGGAGCATGGGGAACGAAAAATAAAAGAACGAGCAGAAAGAGCACGACGATACCGACAAAAATCAATTTCCGAAAACGTCCAAACATAGAAAGTTATTTTATCTTAACATCTGTCGTGTGTTTTTCCAGCTTGTCGGACGGCAGGAGTACTGATGAGTGGCGGGTTTTAAAGCCTCAAAAAGCGAGGTTTTAGCGGATATTGACAAAAAATATAATATATAGTATAATGCAGCCAGATACTTAAGTTCTGGTATCCAACCTTGCACGGCGCTTTGAGGAGGCGCAATTATGACAATGCTCGGCTTAGCAACCTACCCCGGACTGTTCATCATCCAGGAAACCGATGAGCAGGCGGAGGATCAGGCACGCATCGTCTACAACGACATACACCGCCGTCCCACCGATGAAGAGTGGGAAGCGTACCAAACCCGGACTGCCCACGCCCGCAGAAGTGAGCCCTCCGAGTTTTTCATCGATGAGCTCGATTCAACCGCAGCTCTCCTCGGGGACGCCGCAATCACGGAGGAATCCGTGAGTGCAGCGGCACTGGTCGCGATCGAGAGCCCCGAGCTGCTCGTCACCCTCTACCGCAGCGCCCTCGACACCCATGGTGTCGAACCGAAGAGGAAGAAGGTGGTGCGGGAGAAGATTTTCCACCTGACCTCCTGCATCTTCGTGGCGATGGTCGACGCGCGGGGCGCGGAGACGATCAAGCGATCCCTCATGATGCGCCGCGATGTCGAAACGGGCGCCACGCTCCTCTCGACGCTTGGGCGTTTTGCCCGCACCGAGATCAAGCACGACTTCCGGCACCGCACCGCCGTCAAGATGTTCGAGGGCTTTCAACTCGACCCCTTCGACTCGATCCTCGGCTAGCAAGTTCCTGTTCGCTTTTACAGCTCTACAGCCGCCCCACCCCCGGGCGGCTTTTTCTTTTAAAAATTTCTTTTTGAAGTTTTCATTAAAGTGCAGCACGGCCCCAAAAGAAAAACCCGCCGCGTCATACAACATGACGCGACGGGCACAAATCTTAAATGTAGAGGTCGGCAGCCGCATCCCGCAGTTTCTTGATCCGCTCGCTCGGCAGAAAACGCCTCGTTCCGCGCAAATCCGCCTGAGCATTCATGAGTGGTACCTCGAGCGAATCGAGAAGTTCTCCGAGGCGTTTACCCGCGAATCTCACCTGGACACCTCCAGTCTGTCGCCCCATATCAAACTTAGTACTCAGGAACCCCGTAATGACGTCTGCCGCAAATATGGCGCGCGACAGTCTTCTTGCCTCGAAGCTGATCGTAGTGTGGGGACCGACGGAAGTATGGCCATGGAAAGGTTCCCCATGGTTCAGTATAACGAGGTCCACGAGTGCGGCCAGAGCGATGGCCGAAAGTGTTGTTGCGTGTTCAAGTTCCTTCTGGATGGCCTCCAGGGCCACCGCAAATACCGGATCGCTGGAGAACCAGGACATGGTTACCGTTACGGTGTCCTTCTTCCTCTGTTGTTTTGGCATCCCGCCTCCTTATTGCATTTTCGTGGCATGCAATCGCCAGAAGTGTTGAGATATTACTGCTTAGACAGTAACATATTATTAAAAATCTGTCAAGATTGCGCGTTGAGCGCAGATTAAAAAGAAAAGCCCGCCGCAGACGACGGGCTCATTCGCTACAAGCGATCCAGTTGCGGTTACGCGTCTGGCGTCATCTCCCACTTTTTCATAAACTCGGCACGCCATTTGTCCCCGTCCTCTTTCGGCATGGCTTTCATATCCGCGAGCATGTCGGGATGTGCCTTGTTTAAGTGCTTCATGCCATTGGCAATCATCTCCTCCGGCGTTTCTCCACTGATTACGACACTACACGAGGCCGGACCGCCCATATCTGCACAGGTCATCTTTTTCATAATTTTTTAATTAAGAATTTATTAACTGCCGCACTATCCACTACACTATGACTGCACTATCGCGACCTTTTCTGCAGAATCATCATCACCTCATACGGAAAGAATTGTACACGATCAGCAGAAGCACGATGACGCCGATAAACAAGGCGACACGAATGCTCAACTGAAGAATCCCCTCGAGCCCCATGCTCAGGAGCACCAAGAAGATAATAGCTAAAATGAGAAGGATGGCGATGACTTCCATAGTTCCAGACAAACCTCAAGCAGCGTAGCCGGAGGAAAGTGATAATTTCATGAAGATTTATTGAGCGCCCCTTTAATTTTAACCAACAGAAAATCTCGCACCTCTTCAGGCGTCATACGTGTCGTGTCGCACACAACATCAAAAAGAGCTGGATCAAGATGGTCATTGATGCCGTAAAGTTTTTTATATCGCTCGCGCTCGGTGCGCTCGCGCTCGTCGTGGATCTCCATAACCTCATCTACATTTTTACCTGCATATACCCCTTCATCTATTTTCCGTTTCGCACGGACCTCGGGCGATGCATCCAAGAAAATATTGACGATTGGGAATTTGCTCTGCCTCGCAAAAAAGAATGCCACACGACCTTGGATCACCATATTATCCTGTTGTTGCATGAGCGTTGCTTGCATAACGTCCACACTCTTCTCAAGCTCCGGACTTTCACCCAACTGTTCATAGAACTTCTCTATAGAAAGATTGTGCTTGCGGGCTATATCTCGGAAAATACCACCCATATATACAGTCTCATAATTAAGAGCATGGGCAACAAGTGGCGCTACGGTTGTCTTGCCCCCCCCAACTCTCCCGCCAAAGGTGATAATCGCCATACGCCACTAACGGTATCATAAAAATTGACTGGTCTGTTGATAACTACTTGTTTTCTATTGCGGATGTGGTAATATGTGATGAGAAATACCCTGACGCAGCGGAAAAGTCGCATGGCTGGTGCGATCCGCTCTCAGGTGGTTCCATCCTATGCCCCAAACACCCCAGCGAGCTAAACGACTCGCCGGGGTGTTTTTTTATCTCTGGCTACCTCTCCTCTTTCAAATGTCCTGACTACTAGAACCCGAAGAGGCGCTGGAAGAATCCACCCACGGAGCGAAACACCCCCATGAAGTCAGGACCCTTGCCCGCTCTATCCTCATTGGGCTTTCCGGGACTATTGCCTGGCCCGCTCTGTACGATGATCGAGCTCGCGGTCACCACATTGCCCGAGACAGCGCCCTGAACAATCACATTATCACCAACGGCAACATTCGCGATCGTTGAAGTGGTATTGCCCTTCACAACCGTCGCGCTCGAGGCGTTGACCGTATAGGTCACATTACCCTGCGCCGTCACCACCGTGATTGTGCCGCTCGCAACCGCCGTAACTTTGCCGGCAATCACCGGCTGGCCATTCCCCTGGATCAGATTTACCGGCTTGCCTTTACCCTCCCGGTTAGGCGTACTCGTCGCAGTGGACGTTGAGTGCTTGTGTTCATCACCCTCTTTTTCTCCACGACCAATAGGCGGCAATGGACGCGGCATCGGACCAACGATAATCGATTGCGCCGTCACGCTGGTACCGCTTACCAAGCCAAAAACATAGACCATGTCGCCGACACTGATGGCTCCCACCGTTGAACTCGCGCCGTTCTTCATAACAACCGCGCCCGAAGCGTCAACCGTAAACGTCATCGGACCACCTTTCGGATTTGTTTTTGTCGAAGTCGGCATCGGCATGGTGCTCGACGGCGTGCCTGATGGCATCATCGGCATCATGTGCTCGTCACCATTCTCAACGCCTTCCGGATGCTCCAAGAAATTGCGGCCCATTACCGTAATCGTTGTTCCGCTCACCGCAGAAACTTTGCCGGCAATCCCCGGCTGCATAGGACGCATCAACATACTCGTGATCGCGGCCTTGATCGAACCGAGGCCGCCGGGACCACCATCAAACTGACCGCTTGAGGTCCCCGTACCAGTCCCTTCCGCAAACACCAACCCGCCTGCGAGCAACACGCCCGCCACCACCGCACCACCCACCAACCATGAATTTTTCTTCATACTTATATATTAGTTTAATTACTTATTTATTGGAAGACCTTTAGCCCCCATTCGTGGGCTCATTACCTATAACGAACTAGCTCAGAAAAGGTTGCGCGCGCAAGTCGCTCGCATCCGCCCGCATCCGATTCGCGCCGATTCATGATTGCAAAGTGATATAATCGAAACGATATGCGGCACCATGCGGTCGTGATACGTTCGGTCATAGTCTTCCATTTCGCATGGACCGTTTTTTTGTGGGGCGGTATGGTCCTTGCCTTGTTTTGGAAACCCTACATACCCACCGAGCTTTTGATCTTGAGCATAACGCTCTTGAGCAACGTCCCCTTCCGCGGCGGCTGCCCCCTCACCATCCTTGAAGAACATTACCGCGAAAAAATTTCGCCCGGCTATGAACGCAAGCGCTCGTTCATGACAACCTACATTAATAAATTATTAAAAACGGATTTTACCGTGAAGCAGGTCAACATCACGATCGCCGTCATCTATGTGCTCGCCTATGCGATTCTCATGTGGCGCCTGATCCCCTCGTAATGCTGGTCTGATATACTATTCTTCATGCATTTTTACTACGCGTGGAAAAATGGCGGGCACCAAAAAAAATTTACGACTGGCGTGTCGCTCCACGGGCACACGGCGGATTCAAGGGAGAGTTTGGCGTTTTTGCCGGTCGTGATCCAACAGACCTACTTCTTACCCTCCCTCCTCCGCGTGCTTGAGAAAAACTATCGAATCCAGTACAAAACAAAGCTCGACTACGCCCAAGGGTATTGGACCTCGCCCGTCCCTACCGAAGCAGCTTACATCCTCGAAGAAAAACAGATTATTGACCAGGGACTCATGCCGCTCGTTTCGATTACGAACCACGACGAGATCTCCGCATGTAAAAATATCATCTCGCTTGAGTGGACCGCACCCTACAACCAGAGTGTATTCCACGTCGGCATCCATAATTTGCCGAAAACAAAATCGGCAGGATTGCTGAAGCAGCTGCATCGCGCAACCGAAGAACATAATAATGTGCTCGTGCGCGAGGCGCTCGCCGCAGTCGCGGCCCATCCGGGCACGCTTATTGTCTTAAACCATCCCCTCACCGACCAAGGGCGCATTGGCCAATCAATGCTCGCCGAGCTCGCCGAAGATTTTATGACGTATTGCAAGCCATACATCCATGCGCTGGAGATCAACGCACTCCAGCCGTGGGCGGTGAACCAGCGAGTCATCAAGCTCGCGGAAAAATGGTCATTGCCGCTCGTCGCCGGCGGCGATCGCCACGGCTTTGAACCGAGCGGCGCGATCAATCTTACGAATGCCAAAACGTTTAAAGAATTTGCGCGCGAAGTGCGTGATGAAAAGAAAAGTGTAATTCTTTTTATGCCGCAGTTTCGGAAATCGATCGCGATCCGCTACGGGCATGAAATTGAGGACATTATGGCGACCTATCCCACGCTCGGCAAACGGGCGCGCTGGCACGATCGCGTATTTTACATGTGTCCCGACGGCGTAACCCGCTCGGTCACCGAAATGACCGGTAAAAACTCTCGCCTCCTCACGCGCACGAAGCACATCGTGACCGCACTCGAACTCGCGAACCTGGTGGCGAAACCGCTCGGGCCGGCGTTCGCGAAAATCAGGAGTGCTTCTCTTTAGAAGATTTTAATTAAAAATTCCGGCACTGGTGCCGGAATTTTTAATCACTATTTAATGTGACGCGCGCCACCACCACCCGTATTCGGGAGACCTGGCGTACCGTTCACCGCAACTGACGCGGCGCGACTCGCCAGGAGAGCGATCGTGCCATTGATGGAACCGAGCGTTCCGCGGATCGCCGCCAGACTGTCACTGACGCCCGACGCGTTCGCTATCGTTCCGGCATCAAGACGATTCTGGACGATGACGAGCGATGAGCCGAGCACGAAAAGTCCCTGCTCAAGCGCCGTGGTGTTTGAAGCACCAATCGCATCGGATGCGCTCACGGTCTGGGCAGAAGTTTGTGCGTGCGCAGCCGAAACCATAAACCCCGCCGCGAGAAACCCGATGATCGCGAGAAATATTTTCATCGTAATTGATTGATCGTAATTTCCTTGCTCGACCTTTGCATTCATGGAAACGGTTGCGTAGTGAACTGAAAATGAACGCCGTGCAGGCACGCTAATTCACCTCCGCTTCACCAAGTCAAAACTGGAAAAGTTTCTCGCGGCGGGTATAATGGGTTCTATTGACTGAAACCATCCGGCATATCGCCGTTGCCTCACTCGCGGCGATCATAGGAGCGCTCCACGCCGTGCAACCGGTGGCCCAAGCGCCGCTCACCCCAGCAGTAATTTCCTCAGACCAAACGATAGCGCAGACCGCTATTGTTTCGGCGATCATGTCGAACATCCCCATCGAGTTATTGCCGAGTGCGCCGAGCGGCACGACCTTACTACCTTCGACATTCGCCACCTCCACCCGCGCCACGACCATCGGCCGCCTCCCGGTGATAAAACTTAATAAATTTTTAATCAACGGCAGCACCGCAGGATTCACGACGGGAACCGGAACCGTGCGCACGACCGCAGGAAGCACCCCGAGCGTGGCAGCGGCCACCGCGAATATCGCAAACGCATCGCAACTCTTGACGAACGCGACGGCGACGCTCCAGCAGCACCTCGGCGATGTCTTTGCGGTCCTGTTCAAACTGGGGAGCGGTATTGGCGGATATCGTTGGAATTATGGCGATGCGACGATTGCGCCGGGTGGGAAGCTTGGGCCACAATTTTCTGCGACGTATAATTGCGACCCACCAGCAACCGACGAAGGATATTTTGCATTAAATACGTCGTACACTTGCACGCTCACCGTAAATCCGCTGACCGGCAGCGACCGGCGCATCCAATCAAAAGACTTCAAATTTAAAACGGGCGGCGGCCAGCTCACGGCATTCATCCCACCCTCGGCAAGCGTACATCTCGTGAGCGACGAAGACGACGGCGGCTTCGCGTTTAAAAACAGCGACACGCGCCCCGTCACGATAACTTCTGAAAGTTTTGATGTCTCGTTCACCGGTTTGAGCGTGAACGATGGACCGGTCGTGTTGCGCCTGGTTGATCCGCACGATATCACCAATTATCTCGACTACCACATGGAAACGTTTTCGCCCGATCCCAACCGCCAATTTAGCTACGCCGGGCATGTAACCCTCGCCTTCCCTATTGTGGTCGGCGCGGGAAATCAGAAATTATTGCCGGTTGATGTGCTTGGCGTCCACAAACTAAGTATCACCGGATATGATCCAACGATCCGCATAACCCTGCGCAGCGTGACGACGGACCGGCCTGATCTACCCGTCAATCTCGGGGCGCCCACGGTCATGTGGAGCTGCAAGGTGGTGATTGGTTCCTATGATCCGAATGTAACGAGCAGCGCGTTCGCAACCGGCGAAGCGTGCACCAATTAAAATTTCATTAAAATTAGACGGCCGCCAGCATAAAGAGCGCGGCTGCGAACTTGGTTGCGCCGCCTGCTCGGCATGGTAGGATGCAGGCAGAACGTTACCATACGTCCGACTGCAGCAAGGAGCAGTACTTCATGGAAAAACTGTTGCGTCTCCCAGCCGTTACCGACGCGGAATCCTTGGAGTCCTTGGTATCGCTCCTGAGAGCGGTCACGAGATTCCTTCGATACATTCATGTTTCGGTGGACTACGACCGGCGAGTCGCGGCTCACACGAAAGCTCTCAGGGCGCACGGGACAGCCGAATTGTTGATGAGCCTACTTCCGGTCGTGAGCGCCTTCGTGGAGATGGAGCGCGATTGGAGCGAGGCGGTCATCAACGAAGACCTTCACCTGTTTCGCCGCCCATTCCTCAATCTCTTGTTTCGGCGCCTCGGCGAGGCGGACCAGAACCAGGAGGCGGTGCGAAACCTCTTCCCGCTCTATGTCCTCTGCTGGGACTACGATCGGGTCAAGAAACTGAACAGTCGCTGCGGAGGGAATTATCCGATGGCGAATATGATCCTCTCTGGCGGGAACAAGATCCTACGAGCAGTGGCACGAGGCCACCCGTCGGCTGCTCCGGGCAACCGACTGGCATCGGATGCATCTGCAACCGAGGTTCGGCTGCCAGATATTCCGTGCCAATTCCAAAGCGGCGACGAGAACGTCCTGGTACTCCCCTATGCACGAAGCATGGCCGACGCCCTACGCGTAGGTGAACGGTTTCAGGAAAAACTTGCGGAGCAGCCGCTCATCGGGCACAGCGGGGAAACCGGGAAAGGGCGCCGTATCGTACGGTGGAATCTTTCAGCGAAGATCGCCTGCTGCGAGATCACCCACCTGGGACCCGACGTAAAACCGGGAAGGATCATAGGCAGCTCTTTCGAGCAGATCCACGACCTCAAGGGATCAGGCCTCGGAAGAGGAAACGAGTCAGCCTTCTGAATCCTGCTAAGCATCCGCCGCCGGCACTCCGTGCCGGCGGCTTTTTTATAATTTTTTAATGAAAATTAAATTAATAAAAAATGAAAACCGGTCCAGGGGTGGGCCGGCAAAAAAGGTTGAGGTGTTGGTTTCGTTTTAGATGCGGGACGGAAGAGACCCCGTCGGCCGACATCGTTTGTCGATTTCCTGCTGGAGCTCGGCGACCAACACATCCGGAGTGATACGATTTCCGTGTGGATGCCGCCTGGCAACGGCGATCGCCGCCGCTTCGAGTTTCGACTTCGTGAGTCCGGGACAGTAATCTTGGAGGGAGCGGTAAAGCAACTGTTCAAATTCCTTGCACATGTAGCAGGAACTCCTTATGGGGCTGGAATAAGTGCCGAAGGTTTTATATCCGACTTTCGGCAATCTGTCCACCCTGCGAGAAGTGACGCCGGGCGCGCGAAAGCAATTCCTGCTGCACCATCTTGGCTTTGTGGCGCGCGATGGCGGGCAGCGTGATCATCGAATGTTCGGAATCGCGATCGGCGCCAGTCATGAAAATGATGACCTCGCTCACGCCGAGTAATCGGTTCATCGGCGAACGATTAATGTTCACGTTTTGGATTTGATGATAGAGCGCGGCGACTTCCTTCCGCATGGCGATGCCGGTCGTCATGACAAACGCCTCATTGCTAAACGTATAGGTATTCGCGCGATATTCAATATAGGCGAGGATGCCCAAGAGCACCGTGAGCGCGATCGCAGCGACGAGCGTCACCTGGCCCGCATAAGCAATCCAGGGCGCCACATCAGGGGATGCGAACGAAGAGGCGTACGTGGCAAGGGCAGCAATGCAAAAGAAAATAAGCGGGATTTTCATTTTCCGAAGCAAGATGAGCAAGAAGGCGCGCTGGCCAAAAAAATGGATGCGCTGGCCCTGAAATTGGTCGGTCGTCATATAAATGTTGCTATAATTATAACATCATGCAGGCATCCCGAATTCCTCACACGCTGAAGCTAACGATCCTCCTGCTGCGCCTCGCTCTCGGCCTAAACTTTTTCTATTTTGGCGCGAGCACGCTTTTCTCTGCGTTTGGTAAGAGTCCCGTGCCGCCGCTCATTTCATTTTCAGCAACCGTGAGCGCGCCCTTCAGCGCGTCGCTGCCCGCAGCATTTTGGCCATGGGTTTCGCTCATCATAGGCGCCTGCCTGGTATTCGGATTTTTCACCCGCGTCGCATCGATCGCCGGCATCGTCCTCATCCTTCTTAGCTACAATCCCTTTGCCGGTGGCACGCCATTTTCCCTGTGGCATCTCGCCAATACCGGGACGCTCGTCGTCTTGTGCTTCCTCATCCTCCTATTTTCGAACGCGGGAGAATATTTTGGCCTCGACCGATTTATTCATTTGCGAGTCTCCAAAAATAAGGAGAAATATTAGGGATCTTTTCTTTCATATTCCTTTCATAAACCTTCGGCATGATGAAGGTATGCTTTTAGTCGTTGATGATAACCGGCGTGCAGCGCAGGCCCTCGGAAAACTTCTTTCGAAGGATGGCTATGAAGTGACCGTTGCCTATGATGGCGAAGCGGCGCTTTCGATTGCCCAACAGACGAAGCCGGATGCGATCATTTTAGATATTGATCTGCCAGGGAAAAATGGCTACGAAGTAGCGCGTGCGTTGAAGTACGAATTAAACTGTCCTGCCACACTCATCGCCCTCACTGGTTATTACGGCCAGCTCGAGGATAAGGATGAGGCGCGGGATGCAGGGTTCGACTACCATCTCACGAAGCCGGTTTTGGTCGCTGACATTGAAAAACTGCTTAATAAACCGAAGCCCCACGCGCAAGAACACTAGGAGCGGCAGTTATTAAGTATTCATTAAAACGGCGTGACAAATCGCCCGCGGGGTGCATAGTATAAGGCATATCGATCTTCATGAAGATTTCATAGATTGGTCGTTACCTTTGATATATAAATTGAAAATATGAGAATCCTGATCATTGAAGACGAAGAAAAGCTGGCGCAGTCACTGAAAAGGGGGTTCGAAAAAAACGGCTACGCCGTGGACTATCTCATGGACGGCGAATCCGGCCTGCGTCGCTTGGAGGTTTCACATGGCGACTATGACCTCGTGATCCTTGACCTCATGCTTCCGAAGAAAACGGGCTTTGAGGTGTGTAAAGAACTTCGCGCGCAGAGCATCATGATTCCCGTACTCATTTTGACCGCGCGCGATTTGATGAATGACAAGGTGAGCGCGCTCGATGCTGGCGGCGACGACTATCTCGTGAAACCATTTTCCTTCGATGAATTGCTCGCCCGGGTGCGCGCGCTCCTTCGGCGTCCCGCGCAGGGGTTCGTCGCGGAACTCGCGGTCGGCGATATCGTATTGAAACCGGCGGAACGGGAGGTCTATTGCGCAGGACAGCGCGTTGATCTTACTCTTAAGGAGTTCGAGCTTCTCCAGCACTTGATGCGGCACCCGGGCGAAGTGTTGAACCGCGAAGAAATCTACGCTCACCTCTGGGATTTCGCGGACAACTCGATGAGCAACACGATCGACGTGCACGTCAAAAATCTGCGCAGGAAGCTCGGCGACCGCAACCGCGATGAAAAATTGGTTGAAACGATTCGGGGCGTGGGTTATCGCCTCAAGAAATAAACTCGTCGGCGGCGACCTGTTCGCAACCGCCCGTTTTAAAATAATTTTCTGGTACGCGGTCGTCGGCCTCATCATCCTCGCCGTGGCCGGCGCGCTCGTCTACACCTACCTTATCACGACGATTCAGCACACCGTGGCGACGATCCAATCGCTCCTCTTCTCGCCTCATGCCATCAACGACCAAGCCACGTCGGCCGCTATCACCAATTCAATAAACGCAGACCTCGAAAAGATGAGTGTCGTCGTGGGCGGCTGGATCGTCTTCACGATGGTCCTTTCGGCGTACGTGCTTTCTGAAATTATTTTGTGGCCAATCCGCCGCGCGATGAGCCGCCAAAAGCGTTTTATCGCCGATGTTTCGCATGAACTGCGCACGCCGCTTTCGGTAATGCGCATGACTACGGAAGTTGCGTTAATGGAATATCCACTGGAAGGATCCCCAACGGGCGAGGAACGTCCGCATGCCCATGAGCTCGTCGAGGCGATGCGTAATAATCTCGAGGAAGTCGATCGGATGACGAGGGTGACACAATTCCTACTCGATTTCTCGAATCCTGAACGTCGGCGCGCCACGTACGAGCGCGCGCCCGTTGACGTAACCGAAGTCGCCCACACGACAACGAAATCCATGTTGCCGCTTGCCGCTGGTAAAAATATTACTTTGACGTTTCTCGAGCCTGCGGAACGGATAGCCGTGCTCGGCAATACCACTGCGATCGGTGAACTGCTCACCAACCTCATAAAAAATGCGGTCGCCTACACGCCCCAGGGCGGCAGCGTATCGGTACACATTTCCCGCACCGGGAGGCGCTGGGGCGATAGCGTAACGCTCTCGGTCAAAGATACCGGCATCGGCATTCCGCCAGAAGATTTGCCAAATATTTTTGAGCCATTTTACCGAGCCATGAATGCGCGCAGGGACGGCAGCTCGACGAACAGCGGCTTAGGCCTTGCTATCGTGAGAGATATTGCAGAAATGCACGGCGCAACCATTGCTACGAAGAGCGAAGTTGGCAAAGGCACTTCAATTTCCATAAGTTTCCCGGCATTTTCACGAAAGCTTCACAATTGATCGTGTAGAGTGTCCGGATGGTGCGCGCGCGGCCACCAAATCACCACCCATAAAGGTCGGGAGTAGTAATAAAAACAAAAAAATCACGACTACCGTGAACCAACGTTCTCACTCTCCCTAAACATTGCCCATTGAAACGTCAATAATGAAATATAGTTGGGGTGCTCTTCCTCACGGACAACGCGAAAACAGCGGCCATTAGCCAGCTGTTTTCGTTGAGACGTAGCTTCATGAATGAAGTCGGCTGTGCTCGAATAGGGCGCTAAAAAATGCCGCCGCATCGGTCTTCATTTTTTAATAAAAAATTAATATAATGGCCGGGTGGAAATCCTAGCGATTGAAACTTCGTGCGATGAAACCGGCATTGCGCTCCTTCGTGCGACCGGCGGCTTGCGCGCCCCACGGTTTGAGGTCGTCGAGAACCTCGTCGCCTCGCAAATCGCCATCCATCGGCCCTTTGGCGGCGTGGTTCCCAACCTCGCGAAACGCGAGCATTTAAAAAATCTTCCGGTCCTACTTCATGAACTCCTCGAACGGCTCGAAAAGAAGGGGCGTCGCGGGGCGCAACCATTTGCGCCGGACCTCATTGCGGTGACCGTAGGGCCGGGGCTTGAGCCGGCGCTCTGGACCGGCATCACGTTCGCAAAAGAATTAGCAAAGCGGTATCGGGCGCCCCTCGTCGGGGTAAATCATCTCGAGGGGCATCTCTATAGTTTTTTGCTGCCCTCGCGGTCATCGGAAGGATACGCATCCGCGCTTATGCCGGGCCGACATAAACTTTTTCCCGCAATCGCGCTCATCGTTTCGGGCGGTCACACGATTCTCTTGCGGATGGAATCGTTTTCAAAGTGGCGGCGACTCGGGGAAACACGAGACGACGCGGCCGGCGAAGCCTACGACAAAGTGGCGCGCCTCCTCGGCCTCCCCTATCCCGGCGGTCCAGAGATAGAGAAGCTCGCGCGCATTGGCAATCCATTCACCGCCACCTTCCCGCGTCCCATGCTTGATCAGAAAAACTACGACTTCAGCTTTTCCGGATTGAAAACATCCGTCCTCTACTATATGAAAGACCACCCAGCGACGCTTCGATCAGCGGCGCGGAAAGCAGACGTCGCGGCGAGCTTCGAGCAAGCGGTAATCGACGTGCTGGTTGCAAAAACGCGCCGCGCGGCGGAAGACTGCGCGGCGGAATCCATTTTGCTCTCTGGCGGCGTCGCTGCCAACAAACATCTGCGCCGTTCGCTTTCCCGCATGGCCAGCCTGATCGGCGCGAACTGCTACGTCCCCGACTTTAAATACAATCTCGACAACGCCGCGATGATCGGCGCCGCCGGTTATTTTGCCCACCTGCGCAAAAAACGCTATCCGCTCCGCGCCAACGGCGCACTTGACATTTAGGGAAAGAACTGTATAGTTTTTAGCAGAAATCTTAAGGAGGTGCTCATGTACCACAAAGGCGAGGACCGGCCCGTAAGTCCGCTCTGGGTTGCCGCCTCGTTCCTGGGTTGGCGGATGCTCTGCATCACGTGGACCATCGTGGTCGGAGTGCTCGTCGCGGTTGGCCCTTTGATCGCATTCGCGTCTCTCGCGTATTACCTGACAGGCCATGTCCCCGCCCTCGTGAGGGTCGCTACAGGGATCTGGTTTGCGGGGTTTGCTCTTTTCCGAGAGAGCTCCTGCGACCACGGCGATCCGAACAATATCCTCCTCGCACGGGCAGGAACATTGTTCATATGCTGTGGACTCGCCTTCCGAGCATTCGGTTTCGAGACGGGGCTCGCCATCACCTTCACGACGTGCGTGGCCGCCCTGATCGGCGCCTTGATCAACGCCCTGGAGAACCGCAGATCCCCCACAACTTAATGTGTCCGCCCCCGCCCCCGCCTCAGCTACCAGCAGTTGTTGGCTAGCTGAGGCGGGGGCTATTTTTTTAAGAATCCTTTCATTAAGTTTTAATTAAAATTTCCTGAAAAATTTCTAATTCTAAAAAATCCATCAGCGTAAGAAAAGCCCGCGCCTTCGGCGCGGGCTGATTTGTATCATTCTCATTCTCGCCGCCAATCAGTGGATGATGATCGCCGGCACCGACTCGGACCTCCAGGGTTTCTTCCGCATCATCGCGGCGCGGATGGGCTTGCCGTTTGCACGGCACTCCTCATACCAGCGCTCGCGCCGATCGCGACGCTTCGCAAGATGCTCCTTCGCCTCCTGCGGAAGCTGTGAGAAGAGTGCCTTGCTGTCCCAGGACTCCGTGGCGCGGCACTGCGGGCAGCGCCAGTAACGCGAGCCGCGCCCTTTGCCGTAGCAAATGCCCATCGGCAAAGAACATTGCTCGCAGAACGGGCGGAACCGGACGCGCATACGCGCAATCCTCGCTTCCATGACGATCCTCGCCGCAAACCCTTCGCGGCGCGGGACCGGCAACGCGTAACGCTTCGTGCCACGTTCCTCGATGATGACCCAGCCGCAATCGCGCCGCCGAGGTTTCGACTCCGCGGGGAGCCACGACGTCCACACCACGACCGCGAGATCCTCTCGCTCGTACACAAGGCCAAATTCAGCTCGCGCGCGCGGTCCGGGAGCGATAGCGGTCATTCCCGGATTGGCCCTCCGGAAACGGTCGAGTCCGAGCGTCGGGAAAAAACTTCGACGCCGAAGCTCTCGCACGATGAAGTCGATATCTGCTTGCGTGACAACGTATTTCGCCTCCACCCAGCATCACCTCCCTTTTCGTAAGATAAAAAGCTGCCTGTGTTATACCAGAAATTTTTGATTTATTCCAGCCGGGCACCGTGCACCCTTACCATTTATAAATAACGTCCTTGCGCTCAACCACCACCTTCCAGCCATTCTTTTTTGCCACGCGATATAATTTTTCGTTCGGATTGAAACAGATCGGGCGGGATACGAGCTTCAAGAATGGGATATCACTTTCGGTGTCGCCGACGCCGATGGATCCGCGCAGCGTGAGTCCCCCGCCCGCGAGCGTGCGCGCGACGAGTTTATCTTTATCCATCACGATTTCCGGGAACAAAATATTCCCCGTGAATCGTTCCTCGTCGCTCATTGCATACATAATCCCATACACCTTATTGAACCCGAGCGTCTTCGCAAAGGCTTCGGCCGCAATTTTTGGAGAATGCGAAACGGCGAGCACGTAGTAGCCGCGCGCCTTCAGGTCGCGGACGAGATCGCGCGTGTAGCGGTACGTCCGATTTTTTTGTTCAGCCACCACGCGGTACGAAACGCGCCGCAGGTCCCGATAGCGGACGCCCTGCAAATATTTTTTGAACGCCGCGATCACGACCGCCAAATAATCTTCGTAGGTCCCCTGCCGATCGAGCCAATCACGATGCGCCCGCGCGCAAACCGCGACCGCTTCCGGGGGGAAAATTTTTTCGGCGACGAGGGCGTGCACGAGTTCAATGAGTAAACTCGAACGAAAAATAGTCCCGTCGATGTCAAAAATGGCGAGTGGTTTTTGCCTGATCCGAACCGCCTTCGCCGCGCGCACCGCTCTTTTCATCCGCTTATCGCTTGACGATTTTTTTACCGAACTTGTCCGCGACATAACGTAAGTATATCATCAGTAGTACAGCGCCGCGGCGCGAATACGGCACGATGGAATCGCGATACGACATTAAAGAAGTCGAGACAAGAATCTATAAATCTTGGGAAGAATCCGGACTGTTTAATCCGGATGTCTGCGTCGAGAAAGGCGTAGCCCGCCCGGACGCCGAAATTTTCTCCATTATATTGCCGCCGCCGAACGTGACGGGCGAACTCCACATGGGGCACGTGGCCATGCTCGTAATCGAAGACATCATGGTCCGCACGGCCCGCATGCAAGGAAAACGCACGCTCTGGGTGCCGGGGACGGACCATGCCGCCATCGCCACGCAAGCGCGCGTCGAAAAAGATCTCTATAAAAAAGAGAAAAAAACGCGCCACGATTTTGGCCGGGAAGAATTTTTGAACCTCGTGCGCAAATTCGCCGAGGAAAGCCGCTCGACCATCGTGCGCCAAGTGAAACGCATGGGCGCCTCGCTCGACTGGAGCCGCGAGGCATATACGCTCGACGACACGCGCGAACGGGCGGTCCGCACCGCGTTCAAAAAAATGCATGACCTCGGCCTCATTTACCGCGGAAACCGCATCGTGAACTGGGATCCCAATTTGCAAACGACCGTTTCGGATGACGAAGTCGAATGGGTGGAGAAAACCGAGCCCCTCTATTATCTCACGTACGGGCCGTTTACGATCGCGACCGCGCGACCCGAAACAAAGTTTGGTGATAAATACGTAGTGATGCACCCGGACGATGAGCGCTATGCTCGCTATAAGCATGGAGAAAAAATTGATGTCGAATGGATCAACGGCCCGATCACCGCAACCGTGATCAAGGATCCGTCGATCGACATGGCCTTCGGCACGGGCGTCATGACAATCACGCCCTGGCACGACATGACCGATTTTGAAATCGCGGAGCGGCACTCGCTCGACCGCGAGCAAATTATTGATCTCCACGGGAAGCTCGCGCCGATCGCCGGTGAATTTGCCGGCATGCATATCAACAAGGCGCGCGGCGCGATCGTTGAAAAATTGCGCGCGAAGGGCCTTATCAAAAAAATAGATGAAGCGTACCTGCACCGCGTCGCGACGGACAGCCGGGGCGGCGGCGTGATCGAACCGCAGATTTTGAAACAGTGGTTCGTCGCGGTGAATAAGGCTTTTAAAGCAGGGGGCCACGGCAAAGCGGGCCACGGCGCGGCCGGCGGGAAGACGCTGAAGGAACTCATGCGCGAAGCGGTGGCGAGCGGATCGATCAAAATTATTCCGGAGCGATTCGAAAAAATTTATTTCAACTGGATTGATCATTTGCACGACTGGTGCATATCGCGCCAGATTTGGTTTGGACACCGCATCCCCGCCTGGTATCGGGTCGGCGCGACTGGCGAAGGTGCGGAGCAAGAAATTTTTGTTGGCGTCGAAGCGCCCGCGGGCGACGGATGGGAGCAAGACCCCGACACGCTCGACACATGGTTCTCATCCGGCCTCTGGCCATTTTCAACGCTCGGGTGGCCTGCAGAAACGAACGATTTAAAAACGTACTTCCCGAATTCGGTTTTGGAAACCGGTTACGACATTATTTTCTTTTGGGTCGCACGAATGATCCTTATGTCGGAAGCGCTCACGGGCACGATCCCCTTCTATAAGGTGTATTTGCACGGACTGGTGCGCGACGAAAAGGGCCGCAAGATGTCGAAGTCGCTCGGGAATGGGATCGATCCGCTCGAGATGGCCGATAAATATGGCGCCGACGCCACCCGCCTCTCCCTGATCATCGGCGCTTCGGCCGGAAGCGACATCAAACTTTCGGAAGATCGCATTCGCGGCTACCGAAATTTCGCCACAAAAATTTGGAACATCGCCCGCTTCGTGATGATGAATAAACCAGCCGACGGGAAAACGGTCGGAGCCGCAAACACTTCCTCCCGTAAAGAAATAAAAGAATTGGCCGAACTCAAAAAGGAAATTGACACGCATATCACGCAGTTCGAATTCCATCTTGCGGCAGAAAAACTCTACCATTACATCTGGCACACGCTTGCCGATACCATCGTGGAACAGGAGAAGGCGAGGCTGCGCGACGCCGGCGCAGCTGAAAAGGCAGCGAGCTACGCGCTCCTTGAGCACCTCCTCCTCGGTTCGATTAAAATGCTCCACCCCTTCATGCCATTCATAACCGAAGAGGTCTACCAAACGTTCCGACCGGGCGAGATGCTCATGGCATCTCCGCAAGAGTGATATAATCCCTAGAAATGGTTGTCCTCACCTTTATCTTCGGACTCTTACCCGGGTTCGCTTGGCTCATCTTCTACATGACGGAAGATCCGCATCCGGAACCAAAACGGATGATCATCCTCACCTTCCTCGCCGGCATCGCCTTTGGATTTTTCACGATCGCCATTGAAAACTGGTGGAGTATCGCGCTCAACACGGTCGGCGTCGCGACCCTTTCTGTCGTTTCGCTTTTGGGGCTCGCGACAATCGAGGAATGCATGAAATTCTGCGCCGCATATTTTGCCGTCGGCAAAAGCGAGGTTCTCGAGGAACCGATCGAGCACATGCTCTACATGATCGTCGCGGCCCTCGGCTTCGCAACGCTTGAAAACCTGGGCGCGATCGCAACGATTCCCGCGCAAGCGGCGTTCATCGGCGCATTCTTCACGACGGCGTCGTTCCGGTTCGTAGGCGCAACCCTCCTCCACTCCCTCACCTCGGCCGTGGTCGGGTACCACTGGGCGAAGGGCGTGGCACGGCAAAAAGTGGCGCTGAACATCACGATCGGCCTCGTGATCGCCACATTATTGCACGCACTATTTAACTACCTTATACTTTCTTACGGAGAGATTGCGTACACCGTCGTTCTCCTCGTCATTGTAGGCTTCTTCGTCTTGAACGACTTCGAAGAATTGAAGACGAAGAAAATTCCGACCGCCACGTCGTGGACCACACTTTAGAAATTTTTAATTAAAACGTTATGAATTCGCAGGATGAAAAATATTTTGAATCGTTGGTGGGCGCGAAGCCAGAGGCGGAAGCAGAATATGACGTTGAGCTCGCAAAAGCAGAAACGGCGGCTCCCACGCCACGCGCCCGCGCACGCGTTCCAAAAATGAGTGACCCCGCCGAGCCCGAAGGCCAGCTCACGGTAGACGTGTTCCAAACACCCGACACGATCATCGTGGAATCCGCGATTGCCGGCGTACGCCCCGAAGACATCGACATCAACGTGACGCCTGACTCGGTTTCGATTCGCGGATCGCGTGAGCGCGAGCAACAAGCAGACATGGAAGACTACCTTTACCAGGAGTGTTACTGGGGCCGCTTTGCGCGCTCTATTATATTGCCGCAGGAGGTGGATCCAGAGAACGCCGACGTCAAGCTCAAAAACGGTATTCTCACGATCCGTCTCCCAAAAGCAAATAAGCGGAAGTCGCGAAAACTTTCGGTGCGGACTGAATAGCGCGTTCCCGCGACGGGCAGCGCGTAACGGCCTGTTTAGTTGCAAATTTTAAGGACTCCCGCTATACTGTTTCCACAAAACTATGAGACAGTGCGCCATCTGCCACAAGGGTTCCCGCATGGGCGGTGCCCGCAAATTGCTCCGCGGCCATTACAACCCGGTAAACTGGAGTCGTAAATATCCCAACCTTCAATACGCGAAGGTGGATGGGAAGCGTGCCCTCATCTGCACGAACTGTTTGAAGACGCTCACAAAACAACCCCGCGTCCGCAAAGCTGCGCTCGCAACCGCGGCGGCCTAAAAATCGCCTAGTTCTCTAGGCGATTTTCTATCTGCCGAAACACTTCTCGCAAGGTCGCTTCTGGATCATCGGAGTGGAGAATCCCTCCGGCGATTTCTTTTATTTTTTTGAACAATTGTTCAGCAACTTCTTCTGCCTTCTCCGGAGGAACGCGCTGCAAAAATTCGGTCACCATGGGAAGATCCCGATATGGAATTTCATTGATAAGATCTTTCACCCACATCTTTTCTTTGGGAATCCGCGTGTCCTTCTGAAGCACTTTATTGAGCGGGCTCGACAATGAACCCGACCGTTCCTCTGGCTGAAATCCTTCCTTATGCATATCCAAAATATATATCAAAATATTGCGATTGACAATGTCCGATTGAGCCGATAAACTCATCTCAGAGTAACCGTTCTTATCTTCTCCCCAAACGCTTGCTGCCGACGACGAATGATGGCAGCACGTGCAGTCCGGGCGCCGCATCAGAATGCGGCGCCCTTTCCTTTTTTACTCGATACTTATAGGATAGAACCGTGCGGGCCGTAGTATACCGGCAGTACGAGCGCATGGGGTGCGTTTAGACCGGGTTCGATTCCCGGCGGCCCGACTCACATGGAAAACGACTTCACGAAAAAGCATTGCGTCCCGTGCGAGGGCGGCACGCCGCCGCTCCCCGCCGAGAGCATCAAAGATTATTTGAAATACGCGCCGGGATGGATTGCAGCGACCGACAGCAAAAAAATTACGCGCGAATTCAAATTCAAAAATTTCAAAGGCGCTATGGCGTTCGTGAACGACGTTGCGAAGATCGCCGAAGGCGAGGGGCACCATCCTGATCTCCATATTTTTTATAACGTCGTTCGCGTGGAACTTTCAACGCACGCGATCGGCGGCCTCTCCGAAAACGATTTCATCCTCGCCGCCAAAATAAATGAGCGGCTCGCAAAATAAAAGAGCGAATTAGCTTGGAGGCATTCAAGGGAGCCCATGCCGACAAACTAATTCGCTCTTTTATTATCCCGCCCGATCTCTGGCATTACGCCATGGGGGTGAATTCAGTTGCGGTCCACGGACTGCAACACTGTTATTCTCCCGTAAAAAATTATTTGATCCGAGATCTGCGACGGGATACTTATAGTATACAGCCGACCCCGTGATTATTAACACCATGGAGCAAGTGAGCTACAATCAACCGGTATGACGCGCCGCACGCGCCGGATCCTCTTTTATATGCTGGTGGCCCTGTTCCCGGTGATTAGCATAGGCGTAGTGCTCTATGCGGAAGGCTGGCGCCTCAGCATCCAGCCCTGGAAATTCGAGAAGGTGGGGGCCATTCTCGTGCGGCCCTACCCCGCGGACGCAGCGATAACCCTGGACAACCAGCCGATCACCGATCGAGCCGGACTCCTTTCCCAAAATATCCTCATTTCTGACCTTTTGCCAGGAAATTATGAACTGGGCCTCACGCGCAACGGCTACCGGCCGTGGCATGAAACCGCAACCGTACTCCCTTCCCTCGTCACCGAATTTCATGCCGCGGTACTCATACCAAAAAAACCCGCATCGCGTTCGACGACAACGATCGCTCATTTTTATATCGCGTCTGACGAACTGGTAATGCAGAGCCCGAATGGCACCATTGCGTGGCGCGGAAAAACGATTGGCAATGGCACCATCGTGAGCGTGACTAATAATTTAGGAGCTCTCATGTTCCAGAATCGCGGCGGCATCTACGCGCGTTACGATTTTTCGGCGGCGACGACGACAAAACTTTTTTCGCTCACGAATGATGATGTCTCACTCGATGCGTATGACCCGGCGATCATGGTAATAAGAAATTCTGGGAGCGTTTGGGTGCGGAACACGACCGCGGCAACGACCACGCTCGTTGATCGGGTGTCGTCGCCCACGATCATCGGCGAACCGATCGCGTCGTTCACGGCGGCGCTCGCCTGGACGCACGTCGCGCCAAAAAATATCGGCGAGGGCGTTTCGTCATCGATCGTCGCATACGATCCGCTTTCCCAAACCGTGACGACGAGCAGCATAACGATCGCGGGCAGGACCGCCGCCCTCGCGTGGATCGATAATAACCGACTTGGCGTGCTACAAGATGACGGATCGCTCTTCATCTATAGCGCGGAGGCAGAAGATTTCCAGAAAATCGCGGACGATGTGAAAAATTTTTCAGTTGCGCCCGATGCTTCTGCGATTGCCGCCGTCGAACACTCGGGCTTTGAGATCATCCCGCTCGACGACTCGCAAACCTACCACCGCTTCAACATCCCCGACGTCGGCAGCATCACCCAAGCCATCTGGTACCGCGACGCGAACCACCTTTTCCTCGCCTCCCCCGCCTCCGTCGCCTTCCTCGACCTCCAGGACCTCGGCCTCCATAACCTCCAAACGGTGGCCGAAGGCACGAACCCCCTTTACAATCCCAGCAAAAATATTCTTTATCTCATAAATTCGGCAGGAAATCTGGAGCAGTTTGACTTCCCTTCATAAAGATTGCGGACTATCCCTTTTTGGGGATAACTGGCTCACCCAAAAATCACCCGCCGGGATTAAAATTGTCTTACGTCGACACAAACTTTTAATTATTTTTTAATCTCATGATGTTCGGCCGGCATGGGTTCAGCGAGGTGCGAAAAAGGGATGGGCGGGTTGTTACGTTTGACCAAACCAAGATCACGAATGCGATCGCTAAAGCGATGCATGTGACGGGCGAAGCCAAATCGCACGAGGATGCACAGAAAGTTTCGGAGCAGGTGGTGGTTGCGCTCTCAAAAAGATTCCCCAAGGAGCACATTCCGACGATTGAGGAGGTCCAAGACATCGTCGAATCGCAGCTGATCCTCATGGACTACGCAAAAACGGCGAAGGCGTACATTTTGTACCGCGCCGACCGCGCCGAGATCCGCGAAAAGAAGCGCGAGATCCCCGCGCGCGTAAAACAACTCGCCGAAGAGAGTAAAAAATATTTCCGCAACCAACTCGCGGAGTTTGTGTACTACCGCACCTATGCCAATTGGATTCCCGAAGAAGGCCGCCGCGAAACTTGGATTGAAACCGTGGATCGCTATATGAGTTTCATGCGCGAGAACCTCGGGAGCAAATTGACCGAAGCAGAATACAACGAAGTGCGCGAAGGAATTTTGCGCCAGGAAGCGATGCCTTCGATGCGCCTCATGCAATTTGCCGGCAAGGCGGCGCGCAAAACAAATGTGGCGGCATACAACTGTTCGTACATCGCTCCGCAAAAATTAGAGGACTTCGCCGAGATTATGTACGTCTCGATGTGCGGCACTGGCGCGGGATTCTCGGTAGAAAGTTCGAACGTGCAGAAATTGCCGCAGATCAAAAAACAAACTGGCAAGAAACTCGACACATTCGTCATCCCCGACAGCAAAGAAGGATGGTGCGACTCGCTCACGCTCGGTTTGAAAACCTGGTTTGACGGCAAAGATATTGAATTCGATTTCTCGCAGCTCCGCCCCGCAGGCGCTCGCTTGATGACGATGGGCGGCAAGAGTTCCGGCCCCGATCCCCTCCGCTCACTGCTCGCCTTTGCCCGCAACAAAATCATTTCCCGCCAGGGCCGGCGACTCTCCAATGTAGATGTGCACGATATTTGCTGCAAAGTCGGCGAAATCGTGGTTGCGGGAGGCGTCCGCCGCAGTGCGATGATCTCGCTTTCCGATCTCGATGACGTCGAAATGCGCACGGCAAAGACCGGCCAGTTCTGGATGACGGAACCGCAGCGCGCGATGGCGAACAATTCGGCGGTCTACAGCGAAAAGCCGAACTCAACGACCTTTATGGAAGAATGGCTTTCGCTTGCGAAGAGTCGGACCGGCGAGCGCGGCATTTTCAATCGCGATGGCCTTTCAAAACAAATTCCGGAGCGACGCATAAAAGCGCTCCGCGGCGACACGTCGCGCATCGGCACGAATCCGTGCGGCGAAATTCTTTTGCAGTCGAAACAATTCTGCAATCTCTCTGAAGTGGTAGCGCGCGCGGAAGACACGACGGAATCACTCTTGAGAAAAACGCGCCTCGCGACCATCCTCGGCACGTACCAGTCGACGCTCACGAACTTCCCCTATCTTTCAAAAGAGTGGCGCGAGAATTGCGAGAAGGAACGATTGCTCGGCGTTTCCATCACCGGCCAGTGGGATTGCCCCGCCGTGCGTAACGACGACATGCTCACGAAGATGCGCGAGCTTGCGATCAGCGTCAATCAGGAATATGCAAAGCGGTTTGGCGTGAACGCTTCGACCTCGATTACCTGCGTGAAGCCGTCGGGCACCGTGTCGCAAACCGTTGACGCGGCATCCGGCATGCACCCGCGCCACGCGAAATACTATATCCGCCGCGTGCGCATCTCGGCGACCGACGGACTCTTCCAGATGATGAAGGACCAGAAGATGCAATACTTCCCGGAAGTTGGCCAATCGCTTTCCGCCGCGAGCACCTATGTGTTGGAATTCCCCGTGAAGGCGCCGGATGGCGCGGTGACGAAAGACGATCTTCCCGCGCTCGCCCAGCTCGAACATTGGAAGCGCGTGAAGACGAATTTCACCGAACACAATCCATCCGTGACGGTTTCGATCGGCGACAACGAATGGGTGGGGGTCGCGAACTGGATCTACGAGAACTGGGACATGGTGGGCGGGCTTTCCTTCCTCCCCCGCGAAGACCACGCCTACCTGCTTGCCCCGTATGAAGAGATTAATAAAGAGCGCTACGAAGCCATGTCAGCGAAAATGCCCGCGATCGACTTCTCGCAGATTCTCCTCTATGAAAAGGAAGATATGACTGACGTGAAGAAAGAGCTCGCTTGCGTGGGCGGCGTGTGCGAGATCGAAGACGTGGCGGCCACGACTGAAGTAACTACCAAATAAACGGGATGAGGCGCTTGGTACGCGCCCGATAGCCAGGATGTTCTGATGGGAATTGCTGCGCCATAATCGCGTCCTCGTTATACGTTCGGATAATAAAAGCGGTGACGCCGCAGATGAAGCCGAGGTAGGCGGTGAGCGTGCCGATGAGAAGGGCAGTGCCAAAGAGGGCGAAGGCCATCCCGGTGTAAATAGGGTGGCGAACCAGTGCATAGGGCCCGCGCTGAACGAGCGCGGGGTTCTCCTTGACGGCGATCATGCCCGACCAGTTGCGGCCGAGGATGATGCGCGCCCAAATGGCGAAAGCGATGCCGCAAAGATCAATCAGAAGGCCGATCACGCCAAGGGGCAGCGTCTTCGGCGTCAGCTGAATAAGATGCGGGGGCGGAGGCGTTCCGGCGTTTGAAAAAATGAAAGTGATTGCGAGCATGATCAGGATGGTCGCGATCACCTGGGCCGCGGTGCGCTCAACGCGCACATTTTTCTTCGCCGTAACATATCCGGGCAGCCAAACCAAAAGCAAGAGCAGCCACGAATAAAATGCGATGTCGGTATACGTGAGCGGCATGCCCCGATCTCAAAGTGCGCCGAGCGAGTTCCCGATGAGCTCGTACTGTTTCCCGTTCAATGCGACGAGATCGTTTGCGATCGTGTGTGAGCTCGCGGCAAAACTTGCGCCAAGCGGCAGTTCGGCAATATCGAACATAATGCCGCCCTGATTCAGCATCGCAACGAGAAAATAATTGGCGCTGCCCAGGGGTGTTATCTTTTTTACGACAACCGCAGCATCGTCAACGCCATCGTGGTTCAAATCACCAAACGAAGTGTCTTCTTGCATAAGCTGGACCGAGCTGCCGAGGCGCACCCACTTCCCGCTCGCGTCGCGGTACGGCGCGTTCAAAAGATCATTCATGTTGGGCCACCTGCCATTATTTTCTACGACGGGGAAACCAACCGGCGCCATCGCCTGCGTGGCGATTTGGACTGCATTGCCAGCGACGTTCACGACGGCCTGGGCCGTAGCAGGCACGATCGCGCTGCCCGCGCCTCGGACGCCCGTCAAAAGAAGGGTCGCGGCCTGCAAAAGCGATGCAAGAGCGGCTAGATTCATACGCGTAACTATATCACAAAAAGAACGCCCCGCCGAAATTCGACGGGGCACATGGCGCGCGCCATTACTCTCGCTTGCGCCAGTAACGGGTAAAGTTGTGGTCGCCGTAACGACGGAAGCTCAACTCTTCGTACTCGAAAGAAGGTTGCGCATCCGGCGGCAGCGCGACGTCGGGATCCGAAAAAGCCATTTGCGGGAAAAAATTCAGCTCTCTCCCCTCGAAGATCCGCTTGCGCGGATTCCCTTTTCCGTCTTTTCCGTACGCCAAACGCGGCGCCGTGGTGACCAAGATCTCATCCATGAGATCCTTCTTGAGGAAGTCGCCGATCGTGCTCGGCCCACCCTCCGCCATCACATAGTCCACCTTAAAGTCGCGCTTCAGGGTTTCAAGCGCGAACCGAGGCAGGTCGCCGCGCTCACCGGTGAAGGTGACGATGTTCGTGTTCGCAAAGCCATCCCTACTCTTCGTCATCGCCTCGAGCTTCTTCGCTCCTTCGGGAGTCGTGAAGATCACGATGCGCTGGCCCTTGAGATCAAAGATCGCCGCGTCCTCGGGCAACTCACCGCTTCCCGAAAAAATAGCGATCATCGGATGGCGTTCGCCCTTGTTTTTGAGGCGCCAATCGGCAAGCTCGGGATCCTCGACGGTGACGGCAAAACCATTAACCGGTTCGCCATCAATCCGAAAATCCAATTTGCCGTTTGCGATGCTCTTTTTGAACTCGCGGTCTTCGGCGCGAACCGTTTCCGCCCCAAGGAGGACCGCGTCCGCATGCGTGCGGCCGATATCCATCACCCAGCGATCGGCGGCGAGCAGTGAAAGCGCCCCGCCGCCGGAGTATCCCTCGATGCCGTAGCTTCCCACGCCGTCGATCGACGAGACGAAATTCGTCATCGCGATGCTGCGGTCCGGGCGCGGCTCCTGCATCCTTACCTCGCCCCAAAGCCGCAAAACTTTTTCGGCCGTAGGAACGACCACGCCGAGCGTGCGGTCAGGAAGAGCCTCAAAAGGATGGAGGCCTTCCCAATAATTCTTGCCCTCGTCTTGCGCCTCCATAGCTTTGGCCACCTTTCCCCCTCTATGAAATTTATCCGCCTCGTCTTTCATGAGTTGTAAATTTGACTCCATAAGGAGTGTAAATGAACACCTTTTGAAAGGCAACCTCGCGGGTGATGGTTCGGGAATAGATTACCAAGCCCGGTAGATTTCGCGGCTGCCGGTCAAATACATGTCGGTGTATCCCTCCATCTTCTTCATGGACTCTTTCATTTCGGGCGTCGGGTTCATGTACATCTCAAAACTTTTTTCGTAGGCCGCGAGATTTTCGAACTGCGAAACCATGACGACGCGGTTGTACTGGCCGGTCATGTCGGTCATGATGACGTTCTTTTCCGCGCCCGGCATTGCCTTCATTGATTCTTTAAAAAGCTTCGCGAGTTTCGAAGCGTTGCCCGGCTTGCAAACGAAAATGTCGTGGACGATGATCATTGGATTATTATACTACATTATTATGGTTAGATGAGGCCGCCTTTAACGATCGGCTCGTGAATTTTTGAAAATCACCTCACTCCGCTTCCAAAATCAGTCACCTTAAACGCTTTTCCTCTGGTGTCGTAGGTAGTCCATTTGCCAACCTGCTTGCCGTTTTTAAAATAGCCGGAACGCATTTTAGATCCTCCTTTTCTGAACCATTCCCAATAACCCTCCGGCACGCTGTTCCTCATAGTTCCTTTCGCCCAGACGGTGCCGTTGTTGTGGTATTTGATGTATTTCTTTTGAGGAGATCTTTGTTTCACAGGCATAATACTATTTATACATGTGCAAATTATAACAGGCGCGAGCCGTCACTTGACAATAAACCACTTTGCCATTATAATACAATCTCCCAGCAGAACCTTGTCATGGAGAATATATATGGCCTGCCCCAAATGCAACGACACTGGAGTCATTGAAACCGGGAATAACGATTTGCCTTGCGACTGCCCCGCAGCAGACACCGTTCTTTTCAACCAGGCGGGCGTCAACGGCCCGGTGACGGGCAGCGAGGTAAAGCGGCACTTCCTGAACCATTCGCTGGAACCCATCATCCTGGGACGCGAAGGAATTCCTGCTTCTTCGCTTCCCGGCAGACCCAAGAGCTAGCGGCAAGGGAAAACAAAAGCCCCGGCACACGTCGGGGCTTTTTCTTTTGGCGATTACTTTTCGATGTTCCCCTACCGCTTCGCCCACTGGGGCGCCCGGCGAGCTTTCCTTAAGCCGTACTTTTTGCGTTCCACCATGCGGGAGTCGCGGGTAAGGTAGCCCATCGCGCGGAGGCGCGATTTCCATTCGGGCGTGTGCAAGATAATCGCGCGGGAGATGCCGTGACGCACCGCTTCGGCCTGTGCCATGACGCCGCCGCCGACCACCTTCACCGTCACATCAAACTGTTTCAAAAGATTCATTTGCGAGAGCGGGGCCATCGCCGAAGAAACGAGGCGCGGCAAATTGAAGTAGTGCTTAAAATCCTTCCCGTTCACCGTCATCTTACCGCTGCCCGCAAAAAGGCGGACGCGCGCGATAGCGGTCTTGCGGCGGCCAACTGCTTCGCGATACCGTTCGGCCTTCCCCTGAGCGGCGGGCGCGGTGTGCGCCGCAGACGCTCCGTGCCCTGAAGCGCGGGGTTTGTGGCCGGTTGCGTGCGAAGTATTCGCCGTCGCGCGGTGCGCGGGCGCGTGCGGCGCGGCATGCTTTTTGGTTTCGTGTTTTGTTTCGGATGACATAAATTCGGTGCGTTGTTATTCTTCGCTATTTTCAACAAACACCAGATTTTTAATCCGCTTCTGGTTCAAAAAGTTTTTCGGGAGCATTTTGCGGACCGCTTGGCGCAGCACCGACTTCGGATCCTTCGCAAATTTCTGCTCGAAGGTAAGTTCTTTAAGGTGGCCGACATACCCGGTGTGGCGGTAATAAATTTTTTGCGTCGCCTTATCCCCTGTCACCTTGATGTCGCGATAGTTCTTCACCAACACGCGGTCATTCGAAACGCGGTTCGGCTGGAAGGATGCGCTCTTTTTCCCCTGAAGGATGTAAGCGATCTCCGAGGCCACGCGGCCGAGCACTTTATTTTTTGCATCAATACGATGTTCCATGGTACTTGTTCGTCTCCAAGAATTTATACAAATTCGACGCGGGCCATGCGGGCGCCGTCGCGCTTGCGGGTTTTTGCGAGCTTGGTGATCCGGAGATACCCACCGGCGCGTTCGGTATAGCGCGGACCGAGGTCGTGATAAAGTTTCTCGACCACTTTTTCGTTGTGCACGCGGCTCTGGAGTTCGCGGCGCGCGGCAAGCGTCTGTTTTTTTGCAAACGTCACCAAGCGCTCAACGATCGGACGGATCGCCTTCGCGCGCGTCTCGGTCGTCTCAATCTTCCCGGCGCGAATAAGGTCGTTCGAAAGGTTTCTTAAAAAAGAAATCCGCGGTCCACGCAAACGATTAAATTTCTTGCCTTTTTTGAGATGTCTCATCGCGCGTAATAATAGTGGAACTAGGCTGCTTCTGCAACTTCCCCTTCGTTTTCAGCTTCCGCCTTCTTCGCTTTTGTCGCGCGCTTCTTCGCACCTGCCGCGCTCGAAGATTTTGCCGGCGCTTTCGTCGCCTCAAATTCCTGGACCGGAACCTCGCTCACCTTTCCAAAGTGGTCCTTCAAAATATTCGCCGCCTTGTGGAGCGCCGAAGACGGGCTGATCGTGCCGTCGGTTTCCACCTCGAGGCGAAGACGGTTATAGTCGGTGCGGTCGCCCACGCGCATGTCTTCTACTGAATAATTCACGCGCGTGACCGGCGTGAAGATTGCGTCTATCGCGATCGTGCCGATCGGCAAGCGGCCCTCCGCTTTGCGCGCCTCAACCGGCGCGTAACCAAGCCCGCGCTCAACTTTCACTTCGATGTCGAGTTCAGCGCCCTTCTCGGTCAACGTCGCGAGCGTTTCGCCCGGATTCATAATCTCCACGCTGCTGTTCAGCTCGATGTCGCCGCCCATGACGGACTTTTCGCCCTTCACTTTCAACGCGAGGACCTGCGGCTCGTCAACGTGCAAGCGGAAGCGGAGCTTTTTGAAATTCAGAGCAAGCTCCACGATGTCTTCCTTCACGCCCGGCAGCGTCGAAAATTCGTGCGGGACGCCTTTGATTTTGATTTCCGTCACCGCGGCGCCCGGCAATGAGGAAAGAAGCGCGCGGCGCAACGCGTTCCCGACCGTGAGGCCGTACCCCGCAAACAATCCTTCCACTTCAAAAACCCCCTTCGTTGCCTCTTCGGAAACGGTTTTGATGGAGACGGTTGAGCTCAAGTATGCGTATTCCATTGGTTTTGTTGTTTGGTGGTTTATTTTGAGAATGATTCGACTAAGAGTTTGACATCAAAGGGGATATCGGGAGTTTCTGGCGGAGAAAGCACTTGGCCTTCCATTTTCTCCGGATGAAGTGCGAGCCAGGGCGGCGCATCGAAATCTTTGAGCAGTTCGCGCCGCTTCACGATCGCCTGCTTCGTTTCGGATCCCTCGCGAATGCCGATCACGTCGCCTTTCTTCACGCAGAAGCTTGGCGAAGTTGTTTTGCGCTTGTTCACGGTAATGTGCCCGTGCCGCACAATCTGGCGCGCGGCTATGCGCGTCGGCGCAAATCCGAGGCGATACACGACGTTGTCGAGGCGGCGTTCTAAGAATTCCACCATCTTTGCGCCCGACCCCCCCTTCGCAGCAACCGCCATCGTAAACAAGCCCTTCAAATTGCGCTCATCAACGCCGTAGGTAAGTTTGAATTTGCGCTTTTCGCGGATCTGCAAACCAAATTCAGAAAGCGCCTTTGGCCGGCGGCCCTTCGGACCATGCACACCCGGCCGGTACGGTTTGCGCAACAGCGCCGACTTCGGCGACATGCCGCGCTCGCCCTTCAAGCCGAGGTTTTCGCCAAGGGCGCGCTGCTTTTTTTCCTTAGGACCCATCATGGTTTTGTTGGTTAGAAAATTTTAGGAAAAATTTATCAGGATTTTAACTGGGATATGATAGCGTCTATACGCGGCGCACTTTGGGAGGGCGCGGACCATTGTGGGGCACCGGCGTCGCATCCTTAATAGAGAGAACGTTGAAACCGTGATTGGCAAGCGAGCGGATCGCCGAGTCGCGCCCGGATCCGATCCCCTTCACGATGACGTGCAAGTCCTGCGGCCCGGTCGCCTGGATCTTTTCCGCAATCGCGGCTATCACCTTTGAAGACGCAAATGGCGTCGCCTTTTTAGGACCCGAGAAGCCGAGCGAGCCGGCCGACGCCCACGTGAGGACGTTCCCCGTGAGATCCGTAATTGTGACGGTCGTGTTGTTATAGGTCGCGTTGATATAGGCGTTCCCCTGGTCCACCTTCTTGGATTTCCTGCCTGTTGCCGCTTTTGCGACCGCCGTTTCCACGCTCGCCTGCTCCTTGAGCGTCTTCTCGTCGGTTTGCGCTGTGACTTTTTTCTTTCCCATAAAATTAGATTGGGCTACTTGAGGTCAACCTTGCGTTTGCCGCTGCCCGCCGTCTTGCGGACGTTGCCGCGGACGGTGCGCGAGTTGGTGCGCGTGCGCTGGCCGCGGACCGGCAACCGGCGCAAATGGCGGAGGCCGCGATAGGCCTGCAGTTCTTTCAAGCGGTTGATGTTCGCGCGGATGCGTTGGCGCAACTCACCTTCGACCGGGAAATTCTTCTCGATAAAACCCTGGATGCGCGCGACTTCGTCGGCCGTGAGGTCTTTCGCGCGCTTGCTCAAGTCCACTTTTGCGGCGGTCAACGCCCGCACGCTCAAAACACGCCCGATGCCGTAGAGGTAGGTGAGCGAAATTTCGACTCGTTTATTGTCGGGGATGTTGACTCCAAAAATACGCATAATTATCCTTGGCGCTGTTTATGTTTAGGGTTCTTGCAGAGGATATAAATTTTGCCACGGCGTTTCACCACCTGGCATTTCGCACAGATTTTTTTGACTGAACTACGCACTTTCATTTTTTTATAATCTCCGAACTATCCGCCCGCGGGTACCGTCGGGACTCATCTCAACGAGCACCCGGTCGCCAGGCAAAACGCGCACGTGGTGCAGTTTCATCTTCCCGGCAAGATGTGCGAGGATCGCATCATCAGCCCCCGCAAACTTCACGCGAAATAGTAAACCCGGCAAGGCTTCCAAAACAACTCCTTCCTTGCCGGTGTTCATAGTCGGGAGAACGGTACGATTATAGCCGAAATAAGCATTTCCTGTCAACCGGAAGGCCCGGCTAGTTCGTTGTTATTTGGATTTTATCGGGGTTCGATGGGATGCTCCAAAGCCACATCGGCCACACCGCGAGCTTCCCGTTCGTAAGCCCCGGGATCGCCGCGATCGCGGCCCGCGCCTCATTCACGCTTTTCCCCTCGATCATTGCCTTAAAATTATCTGCCGGAAACGACCGCTCCAGAGTTCCATTCACCGCTGCGGCAAAAGAAACTTTGCCTTTCACAAAATCAGCATGGATGTTGCTGTATGAAATAACGATCGACTTCCACATCGGATTCTGGATCGAAGTTTGGGTACCTGCAACGCCGAGCAAATCATCCCTGAATGCCGCCTCATCAAAACCGATCGCCTGGAGCGTGGCCTGACCGAAGACGCTGAAATTGCCATTCGCGTCGGTTGACGTGCTCACGGTCAGTTTTGTGACCGCGATGTTCGTCGCGCCATCCAAAATTCTGAAATTATTCGGGTAGCTCGCGGTGAGGTTGCTCGAAAGGCTCGATTGCAGCAATGCCGTCACTTTGGTGCGGGCGTTCGCGATGTCCGCAGGCGTGGGAACGGGGTGGGTGCCGGTGGCTCCGCCTGAAGCGCCGTTCAAGAGTGCTCCGGAGAAGCCGTTATATTTTGGCGTACCCTGGAAACCCGGGATGGTGAGTTTAGAAACCACGCCCACGTTGTAACTCGGGCCCGGCTGATCCGCCACGACGGTCGCGGTAATAGAAGACGGCGTGATTTTGCCCCCAGACACTTGGGCGCCTGGCACCGTCACGCTCGCGGCCAGGCGGAAAATCTTGCCATCAGGCGTGACAAACCGCGTTTTCGCGACCAACTCCTGCGCCGCCGAGCTGTAGGCGTTATATATAGTGAGCGTCCCCTGCGCTTTGGTCGAAACATTCGCGCTCCCCGAGGCCGGATAGAGCTGCGTCGTGTTCTTGCTCGCCGTGAAGACCTGGCCCGGGATCACGTTCGTCGTCATAGTGGGCGCAGAAATAGTTTTGTCAGCCGCGTAGAGCGCGGTATTGCTCCACGGCGTCTTTTGAAAATCGATCGCGATTGCGGCGTGACCGAAGGCGCTGGTTACGAACCACAGAACGAGCAGGACGACGAGGAAAATTCCCGCAATCCAAACCCACGCCCGGCCCTTCCCGCGGCGACCGTTCCGGCGGCTCCGATGTTGCCCGCCGCCATCCTCATCTTCATCATCCATATCATCCTCAAAAGAATCTTTGCCGCGCTTTCTGAAAAAGCGCTGCTCCCCTTCTTCAAAAGCCGCCTCTTCGGATGCGGCTGCCTCTCGCTCATCCGCATTTTCATCATCGTCTTCGCTCCGCACCACAAGACGGGTTGACTTCGTCTCTTCGGATTTTTTCTTGCCACGCCTGGCGGTTATTTTTTTAGTCGTGCGTCCAATTTTCGCAACGGCGAGCGTTGCCTCAGGCAACATTTCCTCTGGCAACACTTCTTCGGCGACGGGAACGATGTCAGACATCCCGCCGGCCGCGCCTTGCACCCCCCTCCACAGCGGGTGGCTCGCCTCAAGTTCGCTCTCTTTCGCAAGCGCGAGAATTGAGTCGTCAACCGACTCGATCGTTACGGTTTTGCCCGCCGCATCAGCCTGCCTTTTCAACAAATGGAAATTCGCCGCCGAGCGCGCGAGGGGCGACCCCTTCGGGACCATAAGCATTATTTCGTTGTCGGGTTCGCTCAAGAGGAGTTCGATGACGTCGGCAATCTCCTGATCTTTTTCCACCGTAATTTTTTTCACCTAAGTAGTATAACACAGCACCGGCGGGGCTTAGAACTGCTTGGCGCCCTGCCGGAGCCCTGCCCGAGCCGCGGCTATTTGGATGCTACGTCCGAGCCAACCAGTGGAGACGCCGGCGCAATTTCCGATTGATCGTGGAATCGCCCTTATCGAAATATGCCTCAAGAAAATAAAGCAGCGGATGAAGGGCGGCATCTTTTTTGTCTTCGCCTTCGAGATCCGGCGCGGTAAATCCGAGACCGGCGAGAATGTCCCGGACCGGCTCTTCCTCGATAGTGGTCGCGCCATGTTTGTGCGGCAGACTGAATGGCAATGGGTGTGGCGCGTCGATATGGAGAACACCTTCGACTTTCGCGCGGTCGAGTTCTGCGAGAAGTGCTCCAAGCGGCGGTTCAAGAATTTTTTTGAATGCGCGGCGCGAAGCGTCGGACATGGCGTCGCGATGGTAGAGGCAATACAGCTGGTCCGCAACGCCATCGCTCACGGCAAATTCTTTTTTGATTGCTTCGGTGAGCGCGCTGAAATTCCAAGGCAAGGATTCGCGGTATAACACGGGGTGCTCTTTCGCCTTCATGAAAACAAAAAGTGAGCTGGCGGCGCGGTCAGCGGTGATGAGGTTCAGCGGGAGGCGGCGGAAACGGGAAAGCGCTTTGAGCGAGGCTTGTGGCGCTTCAGAAAAATAGAACGCTCGCCTTCCCTCATCGTTGAAAAGCGGCTTCAAGATCTCGAACAGTTCGCGGGTCGTGAATGTGAGCGTGAGCAATAGTGAAACTTTTTTACCAGGAAGGCCGATCGGGGTGCGCGCCGGATTGCCGTCGATCGCAAAGTCTTCGGTGGCGGCCCCGACGAGCACTGCATCGAGAACGGCGACGTTCAAGCGCTTCGAGGCCTCCGCGCGGCATCCGTTAAAAATTTTTGCCATGCCTTGGGCGATCAGGTTTTCAAGCTCCGCAAGGGTAATTTTTGTGCTGCCCGCCGCGTTGTCGCGCGTGAGGTTGAGTGGGATCGGGATCGTTGTCGCGAGCGTCGAATCCGCCACGGCGATCACGCGCCGAGACTTACGGCGAAACATTGCGGGGAGCCAGCGCTCCCCGCTCCAACCGCCGTCGACAAATTCCCACAGCTGCCCGCGGACGCGTTTTTCAAAAACAATGCGCCGATCCTCATCGACGCTCATAGAGGTCGCGCGCGCAGACCCGGGCACAATCTCCAATATTAAGAATTTTTCTTTGGAGCGCAGAAATCCTGGTATCACAATCTAAGTGTAACGCCCGATTAAAATTTCGTTAAGGATCAATTGACAACGCCCCGCACGCGGCGGACGCCCTGACCGACCGCCTCCTCTTTAGCGATGCGGAATTGGCCGATTGCGCCCGTGCGTGTGACATGCGGACCACCACAGAACTCCTTACTCCACGCGGTTTTGAGATCGTGGCCAACAAAATATACTTTCACGCGATCCGGATATTTTTCGCGGAAGAAGTGCAGCGCGTCAACTTTTTCAGCTTCCTCTTTCGACATTTCCTCGAACTGCACCGGTAGATCCTCTTTTATTTTTTCATTGACAAGCGCTTCAACGCGGGCAATTTCTTCGGGCGTAAGCTTGCGCGGAAACGGAAAATCGAACCGCGTGCGCTCCGGCGTGATGTCCGATCCGAGCTGGTGCACTTCCGGCCCGAGCACGTCGCGAAGCGCGCGCTGCAGCAAGTGCGTGGCCGTGTGGAGGCGCAGCACTTTTTTTAATTCTTCTTCGTTGCCGGCTTTCAACTCGCCCGTGTCGAGGATCAAGCCATGGCCGCCGAATTTTTTTTCAGCGCCCGTCCGGGATTTTTCCTGGTGCTTGCGGAACTCGATCATGAATTGTTCCAGGCTGAATTTATAAAACCTATCTTCGAGCAATTCTCGGATAAGTTCCAGCGGGAACCCATAGCTCTGATAAAGATCGAATGCCTCTTTCCCGACTTCTTGGTACATAACAAAAGGATGGTATGATTCACCGCTTTTCCCATCTTCAGCTTGCATACCAGGAAATCTTTGCTGAAATTCCCTCAGTCCTTTTTTAATAGTCTTATTAAAAAAATCAAGCTCAACCTCAAAAACCCCTAATATATTTTGTTTTTTCAACGCTAGCTCTGAATAAGATGCTTCTACTGCATAGAAATCGATCGTGTTGTCCAGCAAATTCATTAGATAATCTTTACCAAGTAAAAAATTATTTTCTTGAATCTCTGATTTATTGGCGTGTATCATGGCTCGTCGGATCAATCTTCGAAGAATATAACCAGCTCCCTTGCTAGATGGAACTACGCCATCCGCAATGAGGAAAGCGGATCCACGGAGATGATCGGCAATGATTCTCGCACTCTTTATATCTTCGCCGCCCCTAGAGAGTATATTGCGAAAAGGCGCAAAAAGATCGGTCTCAAAAATATTTTTCTTTTGCTGGGAAATCATCGCCAAGCGCTCCATCCCCATGCCGGTGTCAATGCCCTGGATTCCAAGCTTGGCGAGATTCGCCTTGCCCTGTAACAAAAGCTCGCGTGAGCCGTCGCAAAGAAACTCGTTAAAAACGACATTCCAAATCTCCACATCCTTGCCGGCCTCATTCTTGCAATAGATCTCGGTCGTTGGGCCGCAGGGGCCTGACGTCCCGGTTGGACCCCAAAAAACGTCTTCCATCCCCTCTTCGCGAATATTTTCATCGGCAATGCCAAGCTGGCGCCAAATTGCGCGCGACTCATTATCTTTCGGCACCGCATCTGAACCCTTAAACACCGTCACGTAAGAAATCGGGAGGCCCATCTCCTTCGTGATGAAGTCGTGTGCAAATTTTATCGCTTCTTTTTTCCAGTAACCGCCAAAGCTGAAATTGCCGAGCATCTCGAAGAACGTCAGGTGCGATTCATCGCCCACTGCGTCGATGTCGGACGTGCGGAACGATTTCTGGATCGAGGCGGTGTTCTTCGATTTGAAATCCGCCATGGGATCAAGCTCTCCCGTATAGTAGCGCTTGAACTGCTGCATGCCGGCCGTCGTTAAAAGCACCGACGGATCGTCCGGAATTAATGAGGATGAGGGCACGACGGCGTGGCCATTGCGAGCAAAAAAATCCAAAAATTTCTTCCTGATGCCAGCGGAATCCATTTCTCAAAATTAAGCCAAAACAAGGCGAATTGCAATTTTCCCGCCCTCCTCACCCGTGGAACCGCCGGGACTTGCACCCGGTTCGCCAGGTGGTAACCATGGCATCCTACTCCATGAACGACGGTCCCATGTTCCACGGGTATCACAACCCTACCAAAAGAGTGTTAAATTTTGGCTCAATTTTTTATTAAAAATAAAAAATATAAATAGCTGCCGAAGCAGCTACTTATATACCACCTGGCTTTCATACCGACGTCACGGGACTTCGGATACCATGTCTGAATAATGCTATGGCGGCAGTCGCCAAAAGTCAACGGTCTCTTAATTATTTTTTAATGAAGGTCGCCGGCGAACGCACTAGGTAAGGCTTTCGAACCCCTCGAGTGCCGGCGCCTTGCCGTGTTCCCGAACTTTCTCAAGCGCTTTCGCTTCAATCTGGCGGATGCGCTCACGCGTGACGCCGAACGCCTTCCCTACTTCTTCAAGCGTGTGGCTAATACCGTCCTCAAGGCCGAACCGCATCTTTAAAATCTGTTGTTCACGCTCGGTGAGATCGATCATAATTTCCTTAATGAGGTCGCGGAGCATGGCGCGGGCGGTGAGCTGGGACGGCGTCGCGTTGCGTTCGTCCGGAATAAAGTCGGAAAGCGTGGAATCTTCCTCGTCGCCGATCGGCGTTTCAATCGAAAGCACTTCTTGCGAAATTTTTTGGATGTGGCGGACTTTATCAACGTCGATGCCCATCTCGGCGGCCACCTCTTCGGCGAGCGGATCGCGCCCAAGTTCCTGGATAAGCTGCCGGCGCACCTGCGTGTACTTGGAGATCGTTTCTACCATGTGGACCGGGATGCGGACGGTGCGCGATTGGTCGGCGAGCGCGCGCGTGATCGCCTGGCGAATCCACCACGTCGCGTAAGTGCTGAATTTAAAACCACGGCGATAATCAAACTTTTCAACCGCGCGCGAAAGGCCGATGTTCCCTTCCTGGATCAAATCCAAAATGGAAAGATGCGGCGTGCGGTTCACATATCGCTTCGCAATCGAGACGACGAGGCGCAGGTTCGCCTTCATCAATCTTTGACGGGCCTCTTCGTCGCCCTTCTCCGCACGCTTCGCGAGCTCGCGCTCTTCGTCTTTTGAAAGCAGCGGCGTTTTGCCGATTTCTTTCAGGTACATCTGCACGGCGTCGGGCACGTCGCCTTCAAATGCGAGCGAGTCGTCAACGCTCGCGCCGTTTTCATCTTTTGAGAAATCAATGAGGGCGCTCGTCTCGATCACCTTGATGCCCGCCTTCTCGAGGCGGTCATAAATCTCGTCGAGCAGTTCAACGCTGTCCTCAATCTTGGGGAAATAATAGAGGATCTCGTTATCAGTCACAAAACCGCGCGGCCGCCCCCGGTCAATGAGCTCGTTGATCTCGCCGTTATGCTTCGCGAGATCTTTTTCAAACTTGGTAAGCGGCTTTTTCTTGGCATGTTTCTTGGGCGTCCGGCGGGCCGGGCGGCTTGATTTCGAGGCCTTTTTGAAATGTTTCTTAGGCGGACGCTTCTTAACGCCGCCTTTTTTATGAGGTTTGCGAGGCATAGCCATCAATCAATAATACATTCTGTCTTATTTTTTGCGGGATGTCCAGACCGATCGCATGAGTCACGCCTCCGGCGCGGTCGGGAGCTTGCTCAATTCTTCAAGCGCGGCGCCCAATTCAGATTCGTTGCCCCGCGCCTCCGCATTTTTGATTGCCTTCTCGAGGATGAGGCGGCGTTCCTTATAGAACTCTTTTGCAAGTTCGATCTTAAGCGTTGCTATTTCCTCGGCGGCACGTTCGCCGGAAGCGCGGAGCACGATGCCGTCGATCATTGCATCGAGCGCGGGGTCTTCGCTCTTTCGTTTGCCGGCTGCGAGCAAGCGCAGAATTTCTTTCTGGGTTGGATTGAAAAATGGCGCGCAGTCGTCAAGCATCTCGAAATCGTTTTTTGAAACCGCCGCGGCAAAAAGTTCTTCAGCGATCAGCTGGCTCCGCGATGCTTCCCGCCTCGCCGCCTCCCCCTCCTCCCGTGCTCCGGCCGCGACGGGGACGCTCGGCACCGTCGCTTTTTCGGCCTCTTCTTCTAAGGTTTTTACGGAGATGCCGGTGCGCGAAGCGAGTTCCGTAAACCACGCCGAACGCTCCACGGGGCTTGAAATATTTTTTAGCTTCGCGAGCACGGCGCGGAGCGCGCGCAATCCCTCGCGCGTTTTGAGGGCGGTCACATTCACGGCGCCGCTCGCGCCGGCCGCGGCACCCCCCATGCCGCCGGCCGCGCCGGTCACGCCTGGCAAATACTTTGCAAAATAAAATCGTGGCGCCGGAACGGCATCCACCACCGCGCGCCTGATATTTTCTGGATCGGCCTGTGCCGCCTCCGCGGCATCTTTAAACTGCTTCGGAAATTGCGCGACCTTCACGCCAAAATCGTTCGCTTCAGCAAGCTCGATCGCACGCTCGGCTGCTTCGGATCCGGCCTCATCATTATCAAAACTGACGACGAGCTCTTCGGCGAGGCGCCGCAACGTCCGCAAATGATCTGCGGTCAAAGCGGTGCCCGAGCTCGCGATCACGTTCCGCACGCCCGATTGGTACGTCATCAAAAAATCCATCTGCCCTTCCACGAGAAACGCCGACTTTGCATCGCGCACGGCGTCTTTACTTTTCCAATAGCCATAGAGAAGGCGCGACTTCTGGAAGATGGGCGTCTCGGGGCTGTTTACATATTTTGCGATATCGGCGCCGCTGCCGAGATTCCTGCCCTCACCGGCCGTTCCCGCCGCGCGCGCGGCAATCGCCTTTTCGATTTGCGGCAGGATGCGCCCGGTAAAACCGACCACCTTCCCCTGATGGTTGTGGATGGGGAACATGATCCGGCCGCGAAAACGATCAAGCATCATGCCGCGCTCCGTCTTTATAGAGAGGCCCGCTTGGATCAAGTCCTGGGGCGCGGCGCCAGAGTTCAATAAATTCATTGAAAGCGCTTCGGGTTCGTTGGGCGCCCACCCCAATTCAAACTCCTCTATTATTTGCGGCGTGAGGCCGCGGCTTTTTAAATAATCCTTGGCAACCTGCGCCGCCGCGAGCGCCTTTTGGAAATATTTTTTTGCAGAATCATTCAAGTCGTAGAGCAAACCGGCATAGCGATACTCGGCGGGATTTTCTTTGCGGAGCTCGACGCCCGTCCGTTCGGCGAGCATCCGCAGCGCTTCGCCAAATTCGATATTTTCATAACGCATCAAAAAACCGAATACATCGCCCCCGAGACTGCACCCGAAACAGCGCCACGACTGGCGCTCCGGAGACACCATGAATGACGGCGTTTTTTCGTGATGGAAGGGGCAGAGCCCCTTGAAATTTTTGCCGGCCGGCGTGAGCGTGAGATAGCCGCGCAAAAAATCCACGATATCTAATTTATTTTTAATGAGTTCGGTCGTGGGCGAGGGCATACCTATGCCTCGAGTTTACGCCGCGCCGCGGCGGCGCGCAAATGAAAAAGAAGCGGCCGCAGATGCGGCTTCGACGATGGTATACTGTAATTAAGTGCTTACTCTTTTTAATCCCCGGGGGATTGTTGCCGCCGCGCAAAGCAGCCTGATGCTTTTTTCGCTCGCGGTCATGATTTCGGTCGCGCTCGTCACGCTCGGCATCGCGTATTATTGTGCACAGAAGTATCGCGTGCGCGGCGCGAAAAAGCCTGCCGCGTCCCGCGCCAGAGCCGCAGCGCAGATCCGCGTGCAAACGCCGCCCCATAAGGCGATCGAAGCCCTGGAGCAAATCGGCATCTGGCTCATCCCGATCGCCATTGTCGTGATCCTTGGCCCCATCACCTGGCGCGCCGCGCACGCACTCGATCCGTATCGCCCACTCGCCGCGGAGATGACGCAGAAGCCGCTCACGGTGCAGGTGGTCGCGCTCAACTGGAAATGGCTTTTCATTTATCCGGAACAAAATATTGCTGCGGTGAATATTTTGGAAATTCCTGCGGGAGTTCCGGTTGATTTTGAACTTACCGCGAGCAATGCGCCGATGAATTCGTTTTGGATTCCGGCTCTCGGCGGCCAAATTTATGCTATGCCCGGGATGATGACGCAACTGCACCTGATGGCTGACGCGCCCGGCGTGTTTGCCGGCAAAGCCGCGGAGATCAATGGGCCAGGATACGCCGGCATGACTTTCATAACCAAAGCCGCCACGCAACAAGAGTTTGACGCGTGGGTCACCTTGGTGAAAAAGGGCTCAAACCCGCTTTCTAAAGACTCTTTCGATATGCTGAAGCAGCCAAGCCAAAATATTCCCCCCGCATATTATTCATCGGTTGAAAATGGATTATTTAATGAAATTTTAATGGAAAATATGAGTGGCATGGGATCTTCGACGGACGGCGGATCCTCCATGGACAGCATGGGGAGCATGAACCATTCGATGAGCTATTAATGAATGCCATGACATCAAAATTTCTTTTGGGAAGATTGACCTGGGATGCATTGCCACATGCGTGGTACACCGTCTGCGGGACTGCCGCACTCATCACCATGCTGGTAGCCGCCGCCGCGCTCCTCACCTATTACCGACGTTGGACGTGGCTTTGGAAAGAATGGCTCACCTCAACCGATCCAAAAAAAATCGGCATCATGTACATCATCATCGCATCGCTCATGCTCTTCCGCGGGGCGCTCGACGCCGCCATGATCTGGGCGCAACAGGCAACCGCCGTCGGGTCGCAGAGGCTTCTTGACGCCAGCCACTTCCAGCAGATCTTCACCGCACACGGCGACATCATGGTATTTTTCGTCACGATGGGATTTTTGTTTGGCTTGATCAACCTTATCGTTCCCTTGCAGATCGGCGCGCGCGATCTCGCGTTCCCCTTTCTCAACTCGCTTGGGTTTTGGCTCTACGCCGCAGGAGCGGCACTCGTCAATCTGTTTTTCGTGTTGGGCGGTGAATTTGCCGCGACCGGCTGGCTCGCAACCGCGCCGCTCTCCGAACTTTCATTCAGCCCGGGCGTCGGCATGGATTATTGGATTTGGAGCTTGCAGATTTCCGGCATCGGCACGCTGATCGGCGGCATCAATTTCCTCGTCACTATTATAAAGATGCGCGCGCCCGGCATGACGCTCATGAAAATGCCGCTCTTTGCCTGGTCATCGCTCTGCAGCATGCTCCTCGTCGTTTCCGTATTCCCCATTCTCACCATTACCATCGGCCTTCTCTTCCTCGATCGTTTTTTTGGGATGCATTTTTTCACCCTGACGGGTGGCGGCAACATCATGATGTACACGAACATGATTTGGATGTGGGGGCATCCGGAAGTTTACATCCTCGTACTGCCCACGTTTGGCATTTGGTCCGAAATCATCGCGACGTTCACGGGGCGTCCGGTAAAAGGATACGGGTCGCTCGTGATCGCGCTCCTCGGCATCACCGCGCTCTCCTATCTCGTGTGGCTGCACCATTTTTTCACGATGGGCGCCGGCGCGGACGTGAACGCATTCTTCGGCATCATGACGATGTTCATCGCAATCCCAACGGCGGTGCAAATTTTCAATTGGATCCGAACGATGTACCGCGCGCGGATCATTTTTAAAACGCCCATGTATTGGTTCATGGGATTCGTGAGCACGTTCACGTTCGGCGGGATTGCGGGCGTTTTGATGGCGTCCCCCGCCGCAGATTTCCAACTCCACAATAGCTTATTTCTCGTCGCGCACTTCCACACGATGGTGATCGGCGGCGCACTCTTCGGAATTTTTGCGGGCATCACCTACTGGTGGCCGAAGATCATGGGTTTCACGCTGGATGAGCGTCTGGGCCGCATGGCATTCTGGTTTTGGCTGGTCGGCTTTTTCGTCTCGTTCGTTCCCCTCTATATATTAGGGTTCATGGGCGCCACCCGGCGTCTCGACCATTACGACGCCTCGACCGGGTTTCAGATCTGGTTCATCATGGCGGCGGTGGGTCTCGTCATTATCGGGATCGGCGCCGCGATCCAGGTGGTGCAAGTTTGGGTGAGCGTGAAGCGGCGCCGAAAGAATCGCGTCGGCGGCGACCCGTGGGATGGCCGCACGCTTGAATGGAGCACGCCATCGCCGGTGCCTTTCTACAATTTTGCAGTGATTCCGCGCGTGCACGAGCGTGACGCGTGGGCGGCGATGAAAGAGCAGGCGGATCGCGAGGGAGGATTCAAAAAGCCGCGCTATCAAAAGATTGAGATGGCGAAGAATACCCCGCTCGGCATTTATATTGCGGTTTTTGCGTTCCTCTTCGGATTCGCGATGATATGGCACATCACCTGGCTCGCCTTTGGGTCGCTCGCGGGAGCCATCATTTGCGTCATCATGCATGCCTTTGACGAACGCACCGAATACGTGGTCCCCGCCCACGAAGTCGAAGTCGTGGAAGCGAATTTAATAAAATCTTAATTAAAATTTTATTAACGATGGAAAACGATAAAACTATTTTCGGTTTCTGGGTCTACTTGATGACGGACCTCATCATGTTCGCCGCGCTTTTCGCCGTATTCGCCGTCCTGCGCACGAGTACCGCCGGCGGTCCCTCGAGCGAGCATCTTTTCGACCTTCCGTTCGCCCTCAATGAAACGTTAATCTTGCTCACGAGCAGCTTCACGTGCGGCCTCGCGATGATTGCGGCTCATCGCAACAAAAAGGGCCCAGCCCTATTCGGGTTCTCAATAACCTTCGCGCTCGGCGCTGCGTTCATCGCCCTCGAACTGAACGAATTTTCGCGGTTCATCGGCACGGGAGCGAGCTGGACCCGCAGCGCTTTCCTTTCCTCATATTTTGCGCTCGTCGGGATGCACGGACTCCACATTTTGGTGGGCCTTCTCTGGATCCTTGCGAGCATCATCTACCTTGCCGCGCGGGGGCTGACCAAATCAGGCATTTCAAGACTCACGCGCCTCGCGCTCTTCTGGCACTTTCTCGACATCGTCTGGATCTTCATCTTCACCATCGTCTACCTCGTGGGGGTGCTTTAATAAATTTTTAATCTCATGCGCATCATCACCTACCTCACCGGATTCATCCTCTCCCTTACACTCACCCTCGCCGCGTACTTCATCGTCACGGCACACGTGGCGTCAGGGCACGTATTCCTCACGCACCACTTCGTCATGATCGCCGCCCTCATCCTCGCGCTCGCGCAGCTGATCGTGCAGATGATTTTCTTCCTCCATCTCCACGAAGAAACCGGCCCGCGTTGGAATCTCGCGATTTTCATCTCGACGATCGGCCTCGTGCTCATCATTGTCGTTGGTTCGCTCTGGATCATGAACCATCTAAACTACAACATGATGCCGGCCGAACTACAGGCACAAAGCACGGTCCTGAACCACGAATAACGCCATGAAATTTGGGGATTATTATTCTCTCGCCAAACCGGGCATCGTATATGGAAACGTACTGATGACGCTCGGCGGATTTCTGCTCGCCACGCGAGTGGATGCCTTCCCACTCGGCGCCAATGTACCGCTCCTCCTCTGGACACTCCTCGGCATGGCGCTCGTCATCGCGTCCGCCGGTGCATTCAATAATTATCTTGACCGCGATATCGACGGCGCGATGGCGCGCACCAGGCACCGGCCGCTCGTCGCAAAGCGCATCACCACGCGGGCGAGCCTAACCCTCGGCGCGGTCTTCGGCGTTCTTGGATTTTTTATCCTCATCGCGCACGTAAATATCATCACCGCGGTCGTTGCCGCTGTTGGATTCGTTTTCTACCTATTCGTCTACACCCTGTGGTCCAAACGACGCTCGGTATTTGGCACCATCCTCGGAAGCATCGCGGGCGCCGTGCCGCCGGTGGCTGGTTACGCGGCGGTCAGCGGACGCGTTGATGCGAACGCGCTCATATTGTTTGCCATTCTCGTCCTTTGGCAAATGCCGCACTTTTTTGCGATCGGCATTTATCGGCGCGAAGATTATCTCAATGCGAACATTCCCATCATGCCGGTGAAACACGGTGTGCGGGCGACGAAGCGGGCCATTCTCGCCTACGTCGTCGCATTCGCGATCGTCGCGATCCTGCTCGGGGTGATGGGCTACGCCGGCATCAGTTATTTTGTCGTCGCCGCGTCTCTCTCTATTATTTGGCTCATCTATTCGGTCAGCGGATTCTGGACGCGCGATGATCGCCGCTGGGCCCGCCAAATGTTTTTCATATCGCTCGCCGTCATCGTTTTTCTCTTCGCCGCCATCGCCATAGACGCCCTCTTCCGGGCGTGATACACTCGGGGCAGCTCATTTCCTACGTCGGAGGAAGCCCATGGTCGTGTCGATTCTTTTTGGGACAATCGCCCTGGCACTCGTCGTGCTACTTGACCAGCTGATCCACTACGCTCGCGAAGCTCGCCGAGTGTGGGCTATCACCGCGGATGAACGTTTCACGAGCAAGGTGAATAATCATCGGTGGTACGCGAGAATACTGCTCGGCTGCGCAATCGGCATACCCATCACCCTGTTCGCGCTCGCTCCAATCCTCGCGCGCGAACAACAGCATGTGCCGCCGCGAGTTTTGATCCTTGCGAGCCGAGCCATTTCCACGACGCTGATCGTGACAATGATGATCACCCTATTCTGGCTGAACGGGCTGAAAAAAGGGCGCAAAGCGCTCCACCGGATCCTCGGCTGGGCCGTGGTAGCGCAATTCGGCGTACTCATGGCGATCGGTACCGTTCTTTTGGTCACAACCTATTATTAGCGGATCGACCTCCGCGTTGGCGTCCCTGAAGGGACGCCGTTTTTTTAAGAAATTTTTAATTAAAAACGCCGCCCGGTGATGGGCGGCGGAGACGTACCGACGAAGCTACGGCATTGAAAGGAGTCGCCCAGAAATGCCGGCTCCGTTCAGCACCGGGGTCTTCTCGCCTAGCATGCCGACCAGTTCCGACAGAAACCGGCGGATGTCCTTGTCTGGCCGACTCAGGACTCGCCGTTCTGCGATATCCGCGATCATGAGCCTGTCGTGGATGGCGGAGGTACGCAGATCCTCTTCCTCCTCCTTCCGTTCGCTCACCTCCCTGGGTGATTCGTAGCAGGAAAGCAGGTATTCGAGATCCACCAGGAACTGCTCAACATCATCTGCGAGATTCTTGCTGTCGGCGACCTTTACCCGAAATCGCTCAATCAATTCGGGAATCGGATCGTCTACTAATAGGTCATTAACTCCCGCAGAGGGAGTCTTCGCCGCTGTCATCGTTGCATCCTCCTCCCAAACTCTGGGATCCTGGAAGGTAATATAAGCCGCCCCCAAAATTTTTACAAGATGACCGCCCCGGCTCCGTGCTGGTTCAAAACAATGAGGAGGCCCGCAACCAGAATCACGAGCATACCGCCCAAAATGACTTGGGGATGCTGGATGTGGACCTTAATGAAAATATTGAGGAGCAGGGCGAAAGCAAAGAAAATGGCGATCACGAGGTAAACATAGTCAACGGTGCGCCGCGGATCGACAGCGGCTGACTGGACAAAGTTCGGCGCAAACGAGGAAGCGGGGGCGGGGGCAGTCGCCGTAGAACTTTCGACGGGCGCGGCAGGCGTAGCTGTCGTTGTATTCGCTGGAGCCGGTGCGTTTGCGAATCCTGTCTCCGCACCTTTAACCGTAACCGCGATCGGCTGTGAAGTGGTTTCTGTTCCCGTGGCCGGCGTCACAATCACGGGCATCACCGACGCCGGCTTATTCACCGCAACCGGCTTCGGTGCAGGTTTTGGCGTTGTTGGCGCGGCCAGTTTGGTAGCCGCACTCGCGGTCGGCACCGACGCGGCGCTCGGCGCAAACGCGAACGAAGGCACCGGCGTACCAAACAGTTCAACTACGAAAATGGTGTCGTGGCCCTGGAATTGGCCTTCGGCCGTCGCCATACCAATTTCAGTGTAGCCGGCCTGCATGATGTTCGCGCGATGCTCGGGCGAATTGAGCCACGCGGTCGTCACATCGGCGGAGTCGGTGAAATCCACCGCCAGATTTTCACCGGCGGCAATGAAATTGTATCCAACATTTTCAAACCAGAACCACGGCGTGACGCCCGACGGACTCGTGTGCGCAAAATATCCATTCCGCACCATATCGTTCGCCTTCTGCTGCGCGGCAAGATCCAGGAGCGCGTTTTCTTTGAGGGCAGGAAGGGTGGATGAGAGGCGCGCTTCATTTGTACCATCCACGAGCGCGTTTACGAGGATCGTGCCGAAGAGGCGCGAGCGCGGGATCACATACGATGATCCGAAAAGGAATGTCGCTTCGATGACAATCGCGATGAGGCAGACAAATACAATTGCCTGCGGACGCAAAATATGCGGGCGATGGTCGTTCCCCTCGTGCGGGATTAAATATTTCTTAAGCGTCGCGCCAAGCCGGTTCATGCAAAAAGAAAATTAAATTTCCATTAACCTCAATTTGACAAAAATATTATCTCATAAAATGCCCGAAAACGCAAACACCCCGCCTAGATGGGGGTGTTTGTGTTTTGTGCGGATGGCTGCTGCAGCAGCCATGAATCGGCCCACACTGCCGCCCTGATAGCTTTTCCGGGCCTCGCCCGGAACGCATCCTTCTTTATGGAGGAAGCGGGCGACCAGGATAGTAGACCTGCAAGTTCGGCATCGGCAAGTTCAGGGCCTGACACTGGAGCATATTGATCCAGCGCCGGGTCGTCTGATAGACGAAACCGGTTGGGGTCTGTGCGGTCGGGAGGCCAAGCGGTACCCACGGCGCCAAAACGGGGCCGTTGTACTTCACCTGGAAACGCTCCACCGCCGCAAAATCAGCTTGGCTGTAAACTCCGGTGATCGGAAGATTCAAGCCAAGATTCTGGTTCAGGAAGATCTGGAGTTTAGCGACTTCGTTACGGTCATTGTTCCAGCCGAGATGGATATAATCACGGAGGTAAATGCCGCACGTGCTCGCACCCAAGACCTGTCCGCCGAGAAGCGTGATTGACGCGTTCACTGTCGCAAGAAGGGTATTGTTCACGCCATAGAAGCGTGCGTACACCGTCTTCAAGCCGGGAACTGGAAGGAGTGTCCACGGCATCGTCGTCGCATACGGGATTTTGCCGGTTGAAGTGGCGAAATCCGAGTAGTTGGAAATTTCCATTTGGTATGCACCGGTGCCATAGAGCGAGAGCATGACGCTCGTCGTCGGAGTGGATGATGCACCGTTGTTGATAGCAATGAAGTAAGCACTGCCACCACCACCGGTCGTCACCACAACTCCACCTCCACCGCCACCTCCCCCGCCGCCGCCACCACCACCCCCTCCACCGCCACCTCCGCCTCCGCCGCCGCTGCCCGAACTCGTCGGGTTAACAACAATGGAAACAGTAGAGCTGGTGTTGGGATTCGTGTTGGTAGACGAAGCGTTTTCGCCGATCGTCGCGGTGTTCGTGATCGTCGTTCCGGCAGTGCCGGCATTGACGGTCGCCGCGATCGTGAGCGTTGCGGTTGTCGAGGCTGTCATATCACCAATCGTCCACGTGCCCGTCGAGCTCGCGTAGGAACCCTGGGTCGCCGTGGCATTCACGAAGGTAAGGCTGGACGACAGCGTGTCGGTCGCAACCACTCCCGTAGAAGTGGACGGGCCGAGCGCGGAGGCGGTCAAGGTGAAATGCACCGTGCTGCCTTCGGTCGTTGACGTCACATCAGCGATCTTTGTGATCGTGAGATTTGCCGTTGGGATCGTAGACGAAGGCGTGGTCGTTGAACCACCGCCTCCACCACCGCCTCCCCCGCCGCCTGACGTCTGCACGTTCATCGTAACGGACGAAGAGTTGTTCGCGGGATTGTTGTCCACGAGCGAACTCAATTCGCTGATCGTCGCCGTGTTCGTGATCGCCTGGCCCGCTTGGTTCGCGTTCACCATGACCGTGATCGCAAGGGTTGCGGTCGCGTTCGGGTTGAGCGTTCCAATCGTCCAGTCGCCGGTCGTCAAGCTGTACGAGCCCTGTGAGGCTGCCACCGACACGAAGCTCACGCCCGAAGGCAAGAGATCGTGCGCTGCGACAACCGTCGAGCTCGCCGGACCGAACGCCGTAGCGGTCAGCGTATAGATGACCGTGGCGCCCGCAGTCGGCGTTGCATTGTTCACCGTTTTCACGATGGCAATGTCAGCCGTCGTCGTCGCGGTCGTCGGCGTGGAAGTGGTATTCCCGCCGCCGTTCGGCGCGACCGTCACTGATACCGAAGCGTTGTTGTTCCCCGGATTTTGGTCCGTGGAAGAAGCGCTCTCGTTTACGATCGCGGTGTTCGTGATCGTCGTGCCTGCGGTTCCCGGATTCACGTGTACCGTGATCGTCAGCGTACTCGTCGAGTGCGCCGCCATGTCGCCGATCGTCCACGTGCCGGTAAGCGGTGCGTAGGATCCGCGCGAGGCGGTCGAGCTTACGAAGCTCGTGCCGGACGGGAGCGTGTCGGTCGCCACAACGCCGGTTGACGTTGCGGGGCCGAGCGCGGACACCGTGAGCGTATAGTTCACCGTGCCGCCTTCAACCGTCGACGTGACATCCGCCATTTTTGCGATCGCAAGATCAGCCGAAGGAGGATTGTTGCCTCCGGTCGTCCCTGCGACCGTAATCGTTACGGACACGCTGTTATTTCCCGGATTGGGATCCGTGGAAGAAGCGTCCTCGAGAGCCGTTGCCGTGTTCGTGATCGTCGTCCCCGCGGTCCCCGCGTTTACGGTAACCGTAAGCGCGAGTGTCGCCGTTGTTGAGGCTGCCATGTCACCGATCGTCCACGTGCCGTTTCCGGCCGTGTACACACCGATGCTTGGCGTCGCGCCCACAAACGTAAGGCCAGCGGGCAACGTATCGGTCGCGACCACGCCCGTTGAGGTAGACGGCCCCAACGCGCTCACGGTCACGAGATAATGGATCGTTTGTCCCTCGTTCGGGTTTGAATTGTCAACCGTCTTGCTCACCATGAGATCGCCGTTCGATGCTGTTGCTACCGGCGGCGGAACTACTCCTGGTTGAGCATTCAAGATGACTCCCGTGATCCCCGACGCCTGCGTGCAGTTCGACTGCACGAAGGTGACGCTTGGGCCGATGACGATCGGCCCCGATGCGGCGATCCGCGCCCGCACGGTCAGCTGCGCAAACCCTGCGCCATTCACCGTGCCAAGACTCCAGACGCCCGTCGCGTTGTCATACGTTCCCGGAGAAACGGAAGACGACAGAAACGAGAGTGCGGGCTGCGCGAGACCGGTCGTTACCGTGATGATGGTGTTGGTCGTCACCGCCGGCGCACCCGTGAAGGTGAACGTGACGATGTCGCCAACATTCGGCGTTTGGTTGTCCGCGCTCGCAGTGAATCCTGCGGCGACGGAACAAACCGCCGTACCAACGGCAGCGAATGCCTGTGCGGAAACCTGGCCAATGGCACCGAGCGTGTCCTGGGCAGCAACACAATAATTGTAGTTGCCATTCGGGACACTCAAATCGGTCAACGTGATGCCGTTCGTTTGAGCGAGTAAATCGTTCAAATTACTGGTGCAGGTGCCGGACGTCGTCCGGTACACGTTATAGGCGCCGATGCCGTTGCTCGCCGTAGCCGTTTGCCACGCAAGCGTGACATCATTGCCAGCGACCGTTGCCACGAGACCTTGAACCTGGCTTACCGACGGAGAAGATGCAAGAGTTGGTGTGCCGAGCCCCGGTACCATGACCAGGGACAGAAGCAGCAAGCCTCCTCCGGCGATCTTTTTAATCGTAGTAATTTTCATTTCTTTCTTATATTGGTTTTCGACCTTTTTGAATATTAAATTCTCAAAAAGCGCCGAAAATCGTTTGTAAAAGAGCGGTCAAAGAGCAGAACATTTATACAGAAAACCGTGAAAAAAATCAAGAGCAGATTTCATAATGCGTTCATGAGGGGCGCATGGTAACATGGAGCCAATGTCCCGTATCCTCACGGTCCACGATCTTTCCGTCTCATTCGATGGGGACGTGGCCCTCAAAAATCTTTCGATCGAGCTCGACTCGGGCGAAGCGCTTGCGGTGATCGGCCCGAATGGCGCGGGCAAAACCGTTTTCTTGCGCGCGCTCCTCAATATGGTCCCCGTTCGTGGCACGATCACGTGGGCGCGCGATGCGCGCGTGGGCTATGTACCGCAAAAGATTGACGCCGACCGGCATCTCCCGATTAATTTCGCAAACCTCCTTACGGCCAAGGCGTCGCTTTCAAAACAGGGCGCGCGCAGTTCCGTTTACGACTCGGTGCACGAGGTAGTCGAAACCGTCGGCCTTACGTCGCAAATATTAGAAACGCCGGTTGGCCACCTTTCGGGTGGACAGTTCCAGCGAGCGCTCATCGCTTTTGCACTCCTCGGCAATCCCAACGTTTTGATTCTCGATGAACCAACCGCGAGCATCGACAAGCCGGGTGAAGAAAAAATGTACGAGCTCATCCATCGCCTCCAGGAAAGAATCGGCATCACTATCATTCTCGTTTCGCACGATCTCAATTTTGTGTATCGCTACGCGACGAAAGTGCTTTGCCTCGACCGCGCCGGGGTATGCTTCGGAACGCCCGATGAAGCGCTGACGCCCGCGATACTTGAAAAGCTCTATGGCTCGCAGAAGCCCTACCGCCACGTACACCGTGGCGAGAAACCGCTCAATGAGCGGAGTCGCAGCAAACAGGGAGGCGCCGGCGAAAACCACAACCATCATGCTTAGCGCTCCCACTATTATTCTCGCGGTCGTAAGCGCCGCCGCCGCCGGGCTCGTGGGCGCCTTCGCATTAATGAAACGCACCATCCTCGCCGGCGACGTCATGTCGCACATCGCGATCCCCGGCCTCGGCCTCGCCATCATCTGGAAGATCAATCCACTTGTGGGCGGCGGCCTCACGCTCGTGCTCGGCATCTTACTCATCTGGCATCTTCAAAAATCAACCGAGCTTTCTTCGGAAGCCGCGATCGGCGTAATCTTCGCGTCGTCGGTCGCGCTCGGTGCACTCCTCATCAATTCAAAAGAGGAATTGGTTGATGCGTTGTTTGGTGGATTCGGAGGCTTGGGGAATCCGGAAATTCTTTTCGGCATCGGCGTAAGCATCTTCATCATCGCGATGCTCTGGCTTCTGCGGAATCGCCTTATCATTGCCCTTTTTTCGCCGGAACTCGCCGCCGCCGCCGGCATCAACGTCCAGAACGCCAACCTCGCGTTCCTTTTGCTCTTCGGCCTCGCCATCCTCGTCTCGCTGCGATTTCTCGGAGCGCTCCTGGTGGGATCCCTCATCATTATTCCCGCGTCGGCCGCGCGCCAACTCACCCACACACTCGGCTATTTCCTCACGACGTCGATGCTTCTTTCGGCGCTTGCGATGCTACTCGGATTCTATATTTCAGAAACGTTTGCGCTCGAACAAGGCCCCACCATCGTCGTCGTCGCAGCCGCAATCTTCGCGGTCAGTCTGTTCAAGAAGAAGCAATAATTCCAGTCTGCCAAATGAGCACCATTGTCCGCGACGTTCGAACCTTTTTTGAGAATCACAAGGAAACAGCGGGGAATATTCCGTTGCTTCCTGCGGTCCCTGAAGCCGCGTGATCATTCTTCATGAGTCAGTTTGCCGCGCTTCAGCAGAA
>CAYWDX010000003.1:0-30350 GCA_964456235.1 uncultured Candidatus Saccharibacteria bacterium
GGCCTCACCGGCCTGCTTTTCACCTTTCCCTCACGGTACTTGTTCACTATCGATCTAGAAAAGTATTTAGTCTTACCTGATAGTACAGGCAAATTCCTTCGGGACTGTTTTACCCCGAAGTACTCAAGTTGAAAAACTAAGGAGATCATCAGTTTTCGCCTACGGGGCTATCACCCGCTATGGCCGTACCTTTCCAGGTACCTTCGGCTAACCAACGATTTTATAACTCCTCCACCTCGTAGCAAATAACGCAGGGTGCGAAACCGTACCCTACGTTATTTGCTAGGAGAGCGTTTCCCTCTTATAACCCCAAGGTCCGGTCGTAAGACCAGAACCTTAGTTTGGACTCTTCCCTGTTCTCTCGCCGATACTAAGGGAATATACTGATTTGTTCTTCTTTCCTTCGGCTACTGAAATGTTTTACTTCGCCGAGTACGCGAATCGGCTTGCGCCGAAACAATTACGGTTTGCGTAATTAGGTTGCCCCATTCGGAAATCTCCGGATCACAGGTTGCTAGGCACCTCCCCGAAGCGTATCGTCGCTACGCCACGTCCTTCATCGCCTTTTCTAGTCAAGGCATCCACCATTCGCCCTTAAGAGTTCCGTCTTGCGACGGAAATGCCAACCATCCCAATGCTGACTTACTGGTGTAATGCAGATTTATATTTTGCTTGACGGCGCCTAGCCATCTTCGCAAAACATAAATCTGCATTACACCTGCTCTGCTCGTTGTTTAGAAATTGGACTGTCGAAAATGCTCAAGACAAAGACACAACGCAGAGCTTCAGATATTTCAATCTCCGACTCTACAATTCGGAGCGTGAGCAAACGCGAGCGAACCGCCCGCCTCACCATGTGAAATTACGAAAAACGTACGAGGCCTAGTAAAAAAATCGACGCACGCGGCGGCTTCTCCAATGCGCAAAATGCGCGGGGTCAGCCGCAACGGTTTTGGAAGATTGAAAGACTAAACATTCGTACGAGGTCTATTATACTCGCCGCAAAACAATTGTCAAATATTAAAGAATTATTAAGCGGTTTGGCGAGATAGCGACGGTAGCACGGCGAGTGGCCCGGGCAAAAAGAAATCCGCCGGGCGCTCGGGTATAAGGTATTATAGAGTGCGCCAGGCGGATCAAGTACCCGTTTTCTTTCCTTGCGCTCGCAGTGGCGCTTCTTTCCGGACGGGTTTCCCCTGCCTCGGGGGAGAATAGATGTAGATACCGATGGTCCCCGGCTGTGGCCGAAGACGCTTCTCGAATTCTTCAGTCGTGAGATCTGGCTCGATCTTGTGGACTTTCTTAAACATGCAGTTCTTGCAGCGGGTCACGCTTCCTGCCCCGTCACCGTTCACGATGCCATTGATAGGGCCGCGGCTCTCCGCGGTATCAGGATCGGGGCCTTGGAATTCAAAACGGTCGGTCTTGCGGATGTAACAGGTTGCGCATGGAGTTGCAATCACGCTACCACCACCTCGTGTATCAAAAATTTTGGTTCTACTTCTATGAAGGATGAGGCACGGACAAGTTACTATCCGCACTATAAATCCCACGCCTTGGGTTTGCAAGTCGCGTCTTCATCTGGTTAAATATTTCGGTAACGCGGGCCGTCGTATAGTGGTAGTATGCACGCTTCGGGTGCGTGCGGTCTGGGTTCGATTCCCAGCGGCCCGACAAATGCTATTATGAGCAGAAGGGAGCAAATCAGTGAAACTCCCTCTGTTCAATGGCACGGCCAACATTCCAAAAAAATTTAGGAACTTTTGTCTTTTCAGTCTTCTTAGGATTCGACACTTTTCTGTTTTTAACAGGCATAGTATTTGCCCGAGAAATAGACGGGGCCGAACTTGCCGGAGCTGGGATTGCGTTTCTTTTCGCAATAATTTCAACGATCCTCATCCCAATTTATTTTTTTATCATAAAGTCATTGCGGCGGTTTATGGAATCGCCGAAGTGGGACTTTTATTTGTTATATCCATTCACTATCATCAATTTTCTCATTTTGATCTGGTTAATATCTACTCCTTTCCGCGACCAGATTGCTGCTAGGAAAGCGAATGATGAGGACCAACCCAGAATTCAAGACGAGCAAATCATTGCTAGCGCAATCAAGGCTAATATTGCAGACCACAGAGGCCGATTTGTTTGTGGTGCCGGAAATCTCCCTGACCATCTGGAAGAAATGGCTTCCAAACCTTCCGCAACTGGGAGAAATTATGATATAGCGCCTTGCCTGGTTCCTACCTATCTCAAAGCCATGCCTTTCGATTCTACCGACCCCGCCGCCTACTATGCCAGCAATGACGATTACGACACTGGATATATTATTGTTGTGGCGGAAGGCGAAATTCTCCCAACATTTGTAAACCTGAGGTCAGTTATGATTAATCAATTTGGCTTGCCCACAGTAATAGAGGTACCCATACGATAAAGCCAAATTATCGCTTTGGCCGCCTGCGATGGAGTTGTTTTGACTTCTGCGTCACCGCGAAGATTGAGAGCACCATAATATAGTCGGCGACAACTTCGGGTTCGAGGGTGTAGCGCCTGTCCCCCGTGATGAATGTGGTGCCAACGATGATGACGATGACGGCGGTCCAAGCGGCGATAAACAACTCGCCAGGATGGCGGCCGTCGTGGATTTCGTACCACCGATCAAATTCTTTCGTTCCGACATAGAGCGTGAGGACAGCGGCATAGATCGCGCTCAAGGGAAGCATGAGTTGTTCGAACGCGTTAAAAGAAAAGAAATCGAAAAGTACGAAAACGATGAAGAGGATCGTCCAACCGCTGCAGAGCCAGCGCCAAACTTTTTCCGTACGGAAGGGACCGGTTATTTGACTCATAGTTCTATTTTACATGAAACTTTTTTTTGATCCCCGCTTCCTCCTCCGCTTCGAATTCTGACTTGCGTTTTTTTGCGTCGGCCATCATTTTTTTGAGCGCCGCATCAGAAAGTTTGCCGAGCGCGAGAACGCGCGGCGTCAAATATTCTTTTGTGTTGCGCGCCGGGTCATCAAGCACTTCTTCAAGGAGCGGGTACAGGATGAGTCCGACGCGCGGACTCTGGGGGATGTTCAAGAGCTCCATCACCTCCTCGCCGCGCACCGCAAGCATCTTTGGCAGGATCGGATCGCGCTTCACTTTCTCCACCATGAAAAGGAGGTGGCGGAGTTTGTAGGGCACGGCCTTCTCGACACCAGACCCAATGCGGTCGGCTTCGCGCACATGCAAGAGGTCTTCGATGTTTTCCGGACCGACCATCGCCACAAACCGGCGCACGCCCGCCGGCGTGACCACATCCACTTCGTAATTGAACATATGCCGGCGCACGAGGTGCGCGACCTGTTCAACGACATCTTTCGAAAACCGCAGCCGGTCGAGCGCTGCGAGTGCCATCTTTGCACCGATGTATTCGTGCTGGTAGAAGGTAGAGTTCGGCCCATCCCCATGTTTTACACGGGGTTTCCCCACGTCATGCAGAAGTGAGGCCATGCGGACGGCAAACGAATAGTTCTGCTTAGTCGCATAATCCAAAGCCCGCACGTTGTGTTCAAACACGCTATAAATGTGGTGCTTGTTCTGCCCAACCCCCAAACCTTCCCGTAACTCTGGCAGCACGTAGTTAAGGAGTCCGAGCTCCTCGAGGAGCAGTATCCCTTTCGCCGCGCGCGGCGCCATGATCATTTTCACGAGTTCGTCGCGCACGCGCTCTTTTGCAATCACCTCAAGCTCGCGCGATTTTTTTTCGATCGCGCGCCGCGTGTTCAATTCGATTTCAAAATCGAGTTCGACCGCAAAGCGCACCGCGCGCATCAGGCGGAGCGCATCTTCGCCAAAACGTTCCTCGGGACTCCCGACCGTGCGGATTATTTTTTTCTTAATATCTTCACGGCCGCCAAACGGATCATAGATATCGCCTTTTAAATCCATCGCGAGCGCGTTCACGGTGAAATCCCGGCGCGCGAGATCTTCCTCGATCGTTTTTGCAAACTTCACGTCGTCCGGATGCCGCTTGTCAGAATACTTCCCTTCGATGCGATAGGTGGTCACCTCGATCACCGCGAGCTTCGGATCTTCGGATTCAGTTTTTACGCCGACCGTCCCGAAATTATTCTCATAGACCGTCTCTGGAAAAATCTTTTGGATTTGCGCCGGCGTCGCGTTCGTCGCCACATCCCAATCCTTCGGCGCGCGGCCGAGAACCACGTCGCGCACGCAGCCGCCGACGAGGTACGCCTCGAATCCCGCCTCGGCGAGGGTGCGCGCAACTTCCACGACTTCTTTCGGGATCTCGAGTTTTTTCATAAAACTTTAATTAAAAAGGTATTAACGGAATGCTTATCGGATGGTCGCGCCGAAATCTGCGCGGGTCCGTTCCTCAAGCTTCTTATGGATCGCATCAACCTCCTCGCCCGTGAGCGTCCGCTCCGGGCTGCGATAGACCACGCGAAATGCGTAGCTCATGTTACCTGGGCCGAACTTATCGGCATTTTCATACTTATCGAGCTGTGAAACTTCTTCGGCGAGATCGCCGCACACGTCGCGGATCAAATCGAAATAATTATTCGGGACAAAGGTGTTTGGGACCACGAATGAAATATCGCGCGTGACTGGCGGGAATTTACTCACCTCCTTATATTTATTCCCGAGCGTGAGCTGGCGCGTGACGCGCGGGTCACGGGACCAGAGCAAGCGAATGTCGGGCAGCTCCATGCTCAAGATCGCGAGGCGCTCCAAACCGAAGCCAAAGGCCCATCCATTCCACTGCTTCGAATCGACGCCCAGATTGTCGAGCACATTCGCACGCACGACGCCGCTCCCCAGCACCTCAATCCACGTACCGTTCATATTAATTTCCATTTCCAAACTTGGATCGGTGTACGGGAACGTGTCTTGGTTGAAGCGATATTTAATAGAGGGGCCGTAGATTGCCTGTGCAATTTTCACAAGCACCTCTTGCAGTTCTTGCAGACCAATTTCTTTTTGCTCGCGGCGACACAAGTAGAGGCCGTCCATCTGGTGGAACACGTTCATGTGGTGCCGATCGAGCTCGTCCTTGCGATACACTTTCCCATACGCGAGCACGCCGATCGGATCGCCCTTCTCAATCCGCGCCTTCACATCGGCGCGCAACAAATAGTAGTACCACATGATCGTCGTGTGGGTGCGCAAAATATTCGCGTCATTAACGTAATAGGTGTCAGACGCACTGCGGGCTGGATGGTCGGGCGGGAAATTAAACAAATCAAAACTTTCGCGCGTCGGGACAATTTCCGGCACCCGCAGCACATCGAACGATTTGAAATCGGGTACGTTGATGATGCGTTTCGCGATCTCATGGATCGGACTGCCGTCCGTCCGGGCGAGATCAGGCATATCTAAAAACCGCGCGAGGCGCATTGCGTCCGTGTCGCCCGATTTCGCGCGCTCATCGATCACGGCGCGGAGCTTTGCCTCTTCGGGTGAGGTAATAATAATTTCCTGCTTATCCTTTTCCATAAAAGTTATATTAATGTTAATGCGAAACATGAAGTGCGGCAATAAAACATGCTAGGATGAGACCATGCCCGAAAAACCGCCGAGATCCCTGGACTACGCAGGCGCGCTGGCTTTGGCTGAGGCAGATAAAGCCGAGTGGGAAGGATCACAAATGATGGCCCTCGAAGAACACTTCGCGGTAGCCGCCGAAAGACTTTCAGCCGAGGTGCGAGAAAGATTTTTAGATGAACTCCGAGCGACCGGAGAAGACTCTATCGAGAAACTGAAGGCCATTGGCGAGCGCTATGGAATCCTTGCGGATTTTGATCTCCAGAAGGAAGGCCTCCGAGTGTATTGCAATCGCCACGAAATCGCACTCACGAGCTAGCACCGAATGTGCCGACGGCAGGATTCGAACCTGCGACCTTGGCCTTATGAAAGCCCTGCTCTGCCACTGAGCTACGTCGGCGCAGGATTACTATAAAACGGGTTTGTTGCGGGGGCAAGAATCGGACTTGCTTCGGGAGCTTATGGGGCTCCCCGGAAAACCATTCCCAACCCTCCCGCGCAATTCTGCCAGATCATTCTAACGATTGCGGGCACGAATTGTCAAAAGAGAAAAAGAATGGAATTATGGGTTTATAATGATTTTTTAATACATGGCAGACGCAGAAATCAAAAAAGAATTTTCTGGAAAAAAGATGACGCTGATGGGCCTCGGCCTCCTCGGGCGCGGCGTCGGCGACGCTGAATTTTTTGCGGAAGCGGGGGCAGACCTCATCGTGACCGATCTGAAAAGCGCGGCCGACCTCGCGCCGTCGATCGAGCGTCTCAAAAAATTTTCGAACGTTACCTATCACCTCGGCGAGCATCGAATGGAAGATTTTGAAAATCGCGACCTTGTGATTCGCGCAACCAACGCCCCGCTCGATTCGCCGTACCTTGCCCACGCGCGCGAATCGGGCATCCCGATTGAAATGGATGCGTCGCTTTTCGCAAAACTTTCTCGCGCTTCAATCGTGGGTATTACCGGAACGCGCGGGAAGTCCACCGTTACGCACCTTATTTACGCTATCGCGCAGGCGGCCGGCCTCAATCCCGTCATCGGCGGCAACGAACGCGGAGTCGCGACGCTCCAACTCGTGAAGACTGTGAATCCCGGCGACCTCGCCATACTTGAGCTCGATTCGTGGCAGCTGCAGGGTTTCACGGAAGACAAAATCAGTCCGCACATCGGCGTGTGGACCAATTTCATGCGCGACCACATGAACTACTACAAGAACGATATGGGGCGCTACTTCGAAGATAAGGCGGCGATCGCACGCTTCCAAAAATCAGACGATATTTTCATAACGACCGGCGCTTTGAAAGCGCAGTTTGTGGAACATTTCGGAGCGCCGGCGGGAACCTGCGTCACCGGCACCGCACTGCCCGCCGATTGGAAACTTTTGCTGCCCGGCGAGCATAATCGCGCAAATGCCGCCCTCGCGCTTGCGGCCGCTCGCACGCTCGGCGTCTCCGATGACGTGTCAAGAAAAGTTTTAGAAAATTTTAATGGACTCCCGGGCCGCCTCGAACTTCTTGGCACCAAAGACGCGCGCGGCAAGCACGCCATCACCTTTTATAACGACTCGAATGCGACGGTGCCGGAAGCCGTGATGGCAGCGCTCAAAGCGCTCGCCGTGCCGGGCAAACCTATCGTGCTCATCGCGGGCGGCAGCGACAAAGAATTAGTATTTGGCGAGCTCGCTCAAGCGATCGCGACGACCGCGAAGGCGGCGGTGCTTTTCACGGGCGCGGCCACCGAAAAATTGAAGCCGCTCCTGCCGAAAGGATTCCCCGCAACCCTCGTAAGCACCATGGAGCAGGCGGTCATGCAGGCGCTCGACGTTGCACAGGACGGCGATATTGTTTTACTCTCCCCTGGCGCAACCAGCTTTGGGATTTTCAAGAATGAATATGACCGCGGGGACCAGTTCCGCGAGATCGTCGCGAAATTGAAATAAGCCCGGATCCACGCTAGAATCGACGTATGGCAGGCCTCACGAAGCGTGACTTGGAGCACCTTGCCGAGCTCGCGCGCATCAAGCTCGACCCCAAGGAGGAAGAAAAACTCCTCAACGACTTAAGGAATATTTTAGAACATTTTAATGAACTCCAAGAGCTCGACACGTCGAATGTCGCGCCCATGGCCGGCGGCACCGATCTTATAAACGCGTTTCGTGCGGACGCCGATCGTGAAAACACCAATCAAGGCGGGGGCGCTGACGCCTTCCCCGTTTCCAAAGACGGCTTCAATAAAGTTCCTCCAGTGTTCGGCGGCGCGGGCGGCGCGGCGGATGCGGTAGGTGGGGCGAAGGATGCGGCAGCAAACCATTCTGAATCCTGATGGAGCATCTGCACGACCTCACGATAAAAAAATTCCACGAAGGCCTGATCGCCAAAAAATTTTCTGCGCTCGAAATAACGCAAGCGCACTTCCGTTACATAAAAGAGCGCGATCAGGAAATCGGGGCGTACGTGAGCTTGGCCGAAGAATCTGCCGCAAGCGAGGCGGAAAAAGTTGACGTTGCAATCGCAAAAGGCGAAGAAGTCGGCGAACTTGCGGGCGTCCCCCTCGCCGTGAAAGACGCGATCCTTATAAAAGGCCTGCCGGCAACCGCCGGGTCAAAAATCCTCAAGGATTACACCGCGAGTTATGACGCCGGCGTCATCACGAAACTAAAAAAAGAGCAGGCGGTGCTTCTCGGCAAGGCGAACCTCGACGAATTCGCGATGGGATCTTCGACCGAAAACTCCGCATTCCACGTGACGCGCAACCCCCACGACCTCAAACGGGTGCCCGGCGGATCATCGGGCGGATCGGCTGCGGCCGTCGCGGCTAACATGGCGCTTGGCGCACTTGGGTCAGACACGGGCGGCTCCATCCGCGAGCCGGCAGCATTTTGCGGCGTCGTTGGATTGAAGACCACGTATGGGAGCGTGTCCCGCTCCGGCCTCATAGCCCTCGCCTCAAGCCTCGACCAGATCGGCCCGTTTGCAAAAACCGTGGAAGACACAGCAATTCTTTTTAAAGGCATCGCCGGGAAAGATCCTCTCGACGCAACAAGCGAAGACAAGCTCGCCCCGCGACCAAGCGACGTGCGGACGCTGCGGATCGGTCTTCCCGAAGAATATTTCATCGCCGGCACCGATCCAAAAATCATTGCTGAAATTGAACGCGTGATCGAAACGCTCAAAGGGGCGGGTCTTTCTTTTCAAAAAGTTTCGCTCCCCCACACGAAATACGCGCTCTCTACCTACTACATTGTGATGCCCGCCGAAGCAAGTTCAAATCTTGCGCGTTTCGACGGCATCCGTTTTGCGCGGAACGCCGGCACGGCACATGCGAAATCATTGCGTGAAATTTATTTCAATCAAAAAGGCGGCGGGTTCGGCGCGGAAGCTAAGCGACGCATCATCCTCGGCACCTTCGTGCTTTCCTCCGGGTACTATGACGCCTATTATGAAAAAGCCCAGCGAGTACGGGCGCTTATTAAAAATGATTTTGAAGAAGCATTTAAAAAAGTGGACGTGCTCCTCGCGCCCGTGACGCCAACCACTGCCTTCAAGATCGGCGAGAAAACAGATGATCCGCTCGCGATGTACCTTTCAGACATCTTTACCATCCCCGCAAACCTGGCTGGCATTCCCGCTATCTCCATACCGACCAAGCGCGCAGGGACGCTCGCGCCCGGCGAATTGCCGATCGGTTTCCAGCTGATCGGGCGCCGGTGGCACGAAATGGACCTCTTGGAGTTGGGCGAGTTTTATGAAAAAATTATTAAATAACCGTCTCTGAATATGACCATCGCCCAACGATACTTTCACGCACTCCCCCTACTGAACGCGGTGAGCATCGTGGTTTCGGGCGCCCTCTTCGCCGCCGCGATTTATTTTATTGTAAAGACCGGCTGGCTTCGCGCGCGCATTCAAGAAATTGATGACGTCATTTTCAAGTCAGACCTGGCACGGAAGAAGGTTGGAAAATCCTGGTCGGAAATCGAGCGGAGCTTTTTTTCCGGGAGCGACGAGGAATTAAAACTTGCGGTACTAAAAGCAGATGTGCTCCTGGCCGAAGCACTCAAGGAAAGCGGGCTGCAAGGAAAAGATTTGGGCGAGCGTTTAAAGCGCGTGAAAACGAGCGTCTTGCCCAATCTCGACAACGTTTGGGAGGCACATAAATTGCGCAACCGCCTCGCCCATGATCCGGACTTTGTTTTGAAGCGCGACGCAGCAGAACGCGCGCTCACCGTTTACGAGGAGGCGCTGCAACATCTGGGAGCGTTGGCGAAAGATTCCGTTGAAGGTTCCGCTAAGGGGTCGTAGTCGCGGTTGACGTTGTCGATGTCGTCGCCGGTTTCGCCGCTACGAGTGGGTTGCCGTTCACGCTCGTCACGGTGAGGAACTGCGAACCGGTGGCATGCGTGCCTGCCAGGGTTACCACGGTCGAAGACGCGACCAGTGGTTTGAGCGCGGCGATCACCAGAGGATCAGTCGAATTTTTAACATACACCGTCACGCCGTACACGGTCGTGAGGGAAAATTGCTCCGCCTTCTGCTTGAGGGGACCCGAAACCGAAACGGTTTCGTTTGCCGGGGTGCCGCCGATCGTACCAGCCGGCAAAAGCAAGAACGAAAGATTCGTTTTTAAATCATTATTCTCTTTCTGAAGGCTGATAACTTCCGCGGTCAGTTGAGTGTCAGATGCGAGGAGGCCTTGGAGCTGGTACGAAAGGTTATTGACTTTGTCTGAAACGTCGCTGCTTTGGCCACCGAGCGAAGAAACGGTTCCGCGAAGTCCGATATTGTCATAGAACAGATAACCCGCAGCCCCTGCAAAAATGAGGGTGAGAACGCCGAGAGCCATGGTCATCCTGCCGCTGCCCCCGGCTGGCTTCATAGCAGGAGAAGCGGTGGCTCCAGCTGGCGCAGCCGTCATCGCTCCCGAAGATTTCATCGAAGCGGGCGCACCAGAAGAATCGGTTTTATTGGAAAAACCCTTAAAGAAAGTGTCTTTGGGAGGAGCCGCAGACGATGCCGGCTGCACCGGCTGATTCGTATTCACCGAATTCGCGGATACCAGATCACTGATCTTTATCGAGCGTAGGTCGGGTGGCAATTTTTGCGCACTGGCATTCGTTCCGCCGGCGGCAGCAGCGCCGGCTCCTCCGGTACTCATCATCGCGGGCGAGGACGACACCGGCGACACCGTCGAGGACGCGGGGCGCGTCACATTCATCGTGGCCGGATTCGTCGCTGCGGGCGCGGCAAACGCCGGCGCCGGTTTCGCGTCAGCCTCCACTTTTTTCATCGTCTCCTCAACATCCGCAGGAACCCACCCTGCACCAACGAGCGCGGACTTCACCGCCTCGCGCGAAACGCCAAGTTTTAATTGTCCCTTAATGTACTCAACGAGCTGCTCCTGGAGCATGCATACATTATACAACAGCGCCGCGCGGGCGCTGTGCACAAAGAGCAACGTGATGCGCTATTCTCCTTCGAACGCTTGGCGCAGGGCGGCGATATCAAATTTCTTCATTTTGAGAAACGCCTGCGTGACCCGCGCCATTTGTTCCGGGGTCCCCTTTCCCATCATTTCATTCATCGCCGTTGGAACGATCTGCCACGAAAGTCCGAATTGATCCTTACACCATCCACACTGCTCTGCCTTCGGATCGTGCGAAAGTTTTTCCCAGTAGTAATCAATTTCTTCCTGCGACTCACACGGCACGATGAACGAGACTGCCTCGTTAAATTTAAAGATCGGCCCGGCGCTGATCGCCATGAATGGTTTGCCATTCAGCACAAACGAAACGATATCCGAATCGCCAGACGGCGTATTGTGGATCGTCTGCACGCTCGTGATTTTTGAGTTCGGAAAAACTGAAACGTAATACTCCGCGGCCTGTTTTGCTTCTTTATCGAACCAGAGATGCGGCGTGATTTCTTTCATAGGTGATACTATCGATTATACCTCAAAATATTTCAAATCGCTTCTTCAGTTAAATGTTGGTGCGCGGCGGACCGGATTTGAACCGGCGATCTCCCGCGTGACAGGCGGGCGTTCTAACCAGACTGAACTACCGCCGCAACGGTAGACTGCGCAAATGCATCCAGGAAAATTTTATACTTCCTCTGGAGATAAATCAAATTATTTATTCTCTCGGGAGGATACATAAACCCGAATAATTTCTCGCTATCGTGCCTCCCATATGCAAGACGCCAAGCTCCAGCTGAAAAACATAATGAGCCATGCAAGCCGATTTGATAAAGTTTTAGTTTTAACCCATAGAGAAATATGGAGCTCCCGCAAGTAAATCGAACGCTGACCACCCGGGAAGGATTTTCCCGTCCAACTTTTTTGTACCAACCGTGCACAATATTTCCATCCCCATCGAAATAGCCTCTCAGGAAATCTCCTAAATACTTTTCTGGAATCTCTGGGAAGTCGAGCGTCTTGCTTTTATTCTGCGAAAACCCGAGATTGGTGAGATCAGAGAAAAATATCTTACTTCCAATTTGGAGACGATAGATTTTTTTATGAGATACCCCTCCCCGCTTGCGCAAAGTAATTTTATGATTAGAACCAAGAACGTCTCTCATGCAGGACAATAGTTCCCCATCCGTAATCTGAAACTCTATGAAATGCGTTCCCCTCCTCGTCCTGTACATACTCCCATCAGCAGCAAAAAATCCGAGCACATAGGCCATCTCCGGTGACCACACCTTGAAGAAGTGCTCGTTTTTAGTTTTAAAAATTGGCACGCCGGCATTATATCAAACCTGGATTAAATTTTTATTAAAAATTCCTATAAGGAAAACTAGCCCAGTAATCGCAAAAACTCTTTCTCGTCAAGAATCGTAACGCCGAGCTTTTTTGCCTTGTCATATTTCGAACCTGGCTCCGATCCGGCCACGACGTAATCGGTTTTTTTGCCGACCGATTCAGACGCTTCCCCGCCAAGCCCGCGGATCTTTTCTTTCGCCGCCTCGCGATCCATAGATTCCAAGCTGCCGGTGAGCACAAAGGTTTTGCCGGCGAGCTTGCCGCTCGTTGCGGTGCGCGGTTCGGCAGTCACGACGACGCCCGCTTCTTCAAGACGCGTCAGGAATTTGATGTTACGCGCTTCGCGGAACCAGGTGTGAATGCTTTTCGCAACAACCGGGCCGATATCTTGAACCCGCTGCAGATCTTCGATCGAGCGCCCGTGGAACGTTTTTAATATATTTTTAATGGGAATGGTCGCGTGCGCGCCGTGTTTTTTTACGGACGTTTCAAAGTCGAAATGCTTCGCGAGGAGCGCGGCTGTTTCCTCACCCACATGCAAGATGCCGAGCGAATACAAAAACCGGGGCAGCGCGATAACTTTTTTCTCCGCAATTTCCTGGACAATATTTTGCGCTGATTTTTCGCCGAAACGCTCGAGCGCGGCGATATCCCCTTCCTTCAAGCCAAAGAGGTCGGCGGCATCAGAAATCAATCCTTCGTCGAGAAAGCGATCGATGATTTTCGGGCCAAGCCCTTCGATATTGAATGCCGCGCGCGACAAAAAATGATAGAGTGCCTCGCGATGTTGGGCGGCGCACAGGCGCGATGAGCAGCGGCTGATCGCGCCGTCGCGAACCACGGGCGATCCATCCACCGGGCAGCGCGCCGGCATTTTGAACGCGCGCTCCTTGCCCGTACGAAGCTCGGCCAAGACTTTCGTCACTTGCGGGATCACGTCGCCGGCGCGGGAAACAATAACCGTGTCGCCGATTTTCAGGCCGAGCCGTTCAATTTCATCGGCGTTGTGGAGCGTCGCATGCGTGATCGTGATGCCGCCGACGGATACCGGCCGCATGACCGCGACCGGCGTAAGTGCCCCCGTGCGGCCCACCTGCACTTTAATATCTTCAACCACCGTCGTCGCTTCCTTCGGCGAAAATTTATACGCCACCGCGCCGCGCGGCGCCTTGCCAATGATGCCGGCCCGCTCAAACACCGCATTTTCGTTCACGATGATGACCGTCCCATCGATCTCGTAATCCAACGCTTCGCGATGCTTGGCCCAGTGGTCGCGAAATTCAAAGACTTCCTCCAAACCACGCATGAACTTATTGTGCGAATTGATAGTGAATCCAAACGCGTCGAGGAGGAGGTGCTCTTCTTCGTGGTGCACCTGGCCAACGTCGGTAACGATCGCGTACTGAAAAGAATTGAGGCGCCGCGCGGCGGTAATCGCGGGGTTTAACTGACGGATGGACCCTGCCGCGATGTTCCGCGGGTTGGCATACAACTTGAGGCCTTTCTTTCCCTGTTCTTTATTCACTTTGGCAAATTCTTTTTTGGTGATAAAAACTTCGCCGCGGACGACGAGCCGCTTCGGCGAAAGGGCGTACCGTTTTGGATCCAACTTCAACGCGTGTAATTTCTTTGCGACTTCATCTGGCGGCAAAAGGCGCAACGGGATCGCTTCCACGGTGCGCAAATTTTGTGTGATGTCTTCGCCGATCAAACCATCGCCCCGCGTGGAACCGCGGACAAAAACGCCGTCTTCGTATTCAAGCTCGATCGCCAACCCGTCAATTTTTAATTCGCCGTAAAATCCGCCGGCGAGGGCGCGTTCATCTTTTAAGAAATTCTTAATGCGGGCTAACCAATCGCGCACGTCCTGCTCGTTGAAACAGTCATTGAACGACGTCATGCGTGCCTCGTGTTTCACTTTAGCAAAGGCTTTGAGCGGCTTCCCCGCCACGCGCTGCGTCGGTGAATCGGGCGTTACGAGGTCTGGAAATTGCTGCTCAAGGTCAAACAGTTCCTTCTTCAGCGCATCCTCCGCTTCCGGCGAAACGAGCTCCTTGTTATAGGTAAGCCGCGAAGTGCGGTATTTGGATATAACCGTCTTTAGATGGGCCACCCGCTCGCGCGCCGCTTGCTTATCCATGTCGTTACTATACCGTCCCGCGCCTGCCGCGTCACGCGTTTTTGTACACGCGGAATCTCACCACGCGGTGCGGGATCTTACGGCAGCGAGGTCGAAACGCCGCTAAAATCAAGTGAGAAAGCACGCTTAGAAGTGAGCGAAGACCCGATTGAAATTGCAGTCAGCGATGACGTCGTCGAACACAGCGTTGTAGTGCCGGCCGCATCATAACACGTGATGGTTGTGGTCGCGCCGTCGGCGAACGTAAATAATGGTTGTTCGCCGCCGCCTGGACAACGCGAGATCGGGCTCGCCGTGGTTGTCACATTACAGAATTGGTCGAAGAGCGCCCAGTTCACGCCACTATCCGCCGCGAGGATCGCCTGCGAAGAATGCGCGACATCCGTCGTCGCGTTGATCTGGTAGAGCATGAGGAGTCCGGCAATGGCGGTCGCACCCATGATCGCGCCTCCGATCGCGAGCACCGTGAGGATCATCGCCTGACCTTCCTGCCCGGTAATGTTTTTTAAGAAATTTTTCATTAAAAAATTATTAAGTAGAGTTTGACACCCTAACACCCCCCGACCGTGCTGCCGCAATTGCGCGCGCTCACCGTAGTTTGCAGATTCATCACATCACCGGCAATCACCGAATCGGTGGAGCTGGGTGCCACGCCCATCGCCATCGTCACGCGGGCATCCCATTTGTCATCATACATATTGCCAAAAAGCACGAACGAGAGACTTCGGACAGAAACATTGGCGCTCGTGATCGGTTGCGCAGCGGCGCCATTCCCTTCGCAGTTATAGGCGTCGGTGCGCGTGAGTGCCCCGGAAGAAAGCGCATATTGGATTTCGCAGCCATGGGCATTCCAGAAATCAAGCTTTGAGCACTGCCATTCCTGGGGCGTGTTATGGCCGGGGTTGCCATTGCTGATTACTGTGCACACGGGCGACACGCACGGCGTGCTCGGCACCTCATTCGCATAGGTGCTTGTCGAAGTGGCGCAGAAGAAATATCCAGTGCGGACCTCGCGCGACATCTGCTCGAGGGTCAAGCTGCCATTCGATTGGGCCGAGATGAGCGCTGCCACCTCGCGCTGCGTTTGAAGGGCGCGCGTAAACGCACCCGCCGCGATCATGACGACGATCGAAAAGATGGCGATCGCGACTAATACTTCAATCAGGGTGAATCCTTTTTTCATGTGAGCGATTTTGTGAGAGGTTCCATTAGGGATGCCAGTTATAAAAATGGTCTTCGGTGGTAAAGCTATTCCCGCCGCTCCAATAGACCGTGACGCTCACCGTGATGTGCTGCCCGGAGACAACGACATGCACGTCGCGATAAAATTTTGTCGCCATCGGATTATTCCCGCTCGGCAAACTGTTCAGATGCCCGTAGATCCCGGTCACCGGATCGAAATAGAGCGGCGTAGGATTATTGAAATTGTAATTAGGAATCGGTCCGCACACGAAGGGAGCCGCCGCAAGTGTTTGGAAGTCGAGGTCATAATCCCCCGTCGAGAGGCACGTCCCCCAATTGTTGCCGGGTCCGGCGTACACGTCGTGATAAATGATATTCCGCGCGAGTTCCACGCCTTCGGTTGCCAAATACGACGCCCGGAGTTGGTCGCCGGTCGTGCGGCTCAATGAAAACGATTGCGCGAGGAGCCCCATAATGCCGAGGAGGCCTGCGGTAAGCGCGGAAAGGGCGATGATCGATTCGAGAAGCGACTGGCCGCGGCGCGCGTGGAAAGAATGAAAAGGATGTTTCATCTTAGAACGTGATTTGCCCGACTGGATTTATCGTGACGCTGGTCGTCGCCGTCCCGTTCAAAACTGAAATATACGCGCTCAACGGGGCGGGCGACGCGAGAAAGCTCATATTATTGCTTGAAAGATTGCCATTCGTAAGGAGCGTATCGGGATCCGGCGGATAAAACAGGGCCGCCGTCAAAGTATTCCCGCCGCCATTGTAGAGATGCGCCTGGTTCGCGATCGGCACTTGCCACGTCGCGGGCGACGTCGAAGCCATTTCGTTCGCGGCGAGGCCGGCCGCGATGACCGCAGCAAGGCTGGGGCAAAAATGGGTGAGGTCAATCCCGGCATAAGCGGCCTTCGTGCGATCGGGATGGAATGCGAAAATCGAGTACGTGTTATTCGCGACGTCCACCGCAAGGCCATATCCGCACACCTTGGTGCCGCCCGGCGCCGGCGGGATGTTGTAGGTCGCGATCGAAAGATCTTTGGCGCGATAGATCGCCCCGCCCACCTTCGCCGCTTCCACCGAAAGCGCCACCTGGCTCCGGGCGATGCTCGAATAGGTAATCGCGATACTGGTAAGCATCGCCGAGATGCCGATCACGACGAGAAGCTCGACGAGTGTGAATCCCTTTCGGTTCATAGGCCTATGGCATGAATATACCACCCGGCCGCGGAGTGGCCAAAAAAGAAAATGAGCGCGGCGCCCAATGCGAGAAATGGGACGAAGGGCAGCGCGCTCTTCATATTTTTTTTGCGGAGCGCGAGAAACAGTACGCCCGCAATCGCTCCCGAAATAAATGCAGAAGCATACAGCAGAACAATATCAGGCCATCCAAAAAGAAGTCCGAGCGGCGCGCCAAGTTTCATGTCGCCCCACCCCATCCCCTTCCCGCGCGTTATCAAGATAAGGAGTGCAAAAAATCCGGCGCCGACGGCGATCCCCACGAGGCGATTGATCCAAAAATTCTGCTGGAAGCCGAAGGGAACCGCGTACGATGCAATAAAAGAAACATTCGCCATACCAAGATACCCGACGAGCACGATGCCGTAGAAAATGCCGACCGCAGTAAGGAGCAGCGTGAGTTCGTCAGGAATAATCTGCAGGCGTACATCGATGTATGAAATAAGAAGGATGAGCTCGAACGCGGCAATCCAGAGCGCCGAGAGCACGGGCTCGTACATAAATACCATCGGGACAAATGCGAAGATGCAACCGGAGAGAATTTCCACGAGAGGATATTGAAAACCGATCCGCGCGCGACAGCTGCGGCAGCGCGCGCCCTGGATCACCCAGCTCACGACCGGTATCAGTTCGTACCAATGCAATATTTTTTTACAGTGAGGGCATGCGGATCGTCCGCCGATCACGCGATGAGAAAAAACAAAATGGTCGCCGCGATAGCGCAACGCGACGACATTGATGAAACTCCCGACGGCGAGCCCAAAAACAAAGAGTATCACGGACATGTCCTTATTTTAACAAAAAATCCCGCGCGTCGCGGGATTTTTTGTTCCGGTGTCCCTGTGGTTCTTATCGCGCCCGGAGGGCGAGGGAAACTATATCGTGAGACAGTATTGACGGCTGGCAACCGTGCACGCGAACGCGTCGCCACCACCCGAGATGCTCGAGGGCGGGTTGTAGTTCGTAAATGCAGCGTTGTTACCGCTCTCAAGCGTCGCGCCCACCACATACTGGGACGGGCTCGAAGCTGCATTCGTCGTGTAACGATAGGTTGCGCCTGCGGTCGGATCCTGCGGCATCGTATTGACGCCGATACCGGCACCTACGAGGTTCGTTGCCACGGCTCCATAGATACTGGAACCGGCCGTTGACGGGAACGCAGCAGCGGTGGAAGGAACCGCAGCGCTGCACGCACCGGAAGCAATCGTGCCCGGGTAGTAACCGCACTTCGCGTAGAACACCGCAAGAGCATTCTGGGTTTCGCGCAAATCAGCAAGACGGCGCGCATCGCGACCAGCCTGCTGGGTAGGACCGAGACCGACGACCACCACCGACGCCAAAATCGCGATGATGGCCACCACGATAAGGATTTCAATAAGGGTGAATCCCTTTCTCATATAAATTGAAATATCATTTTCTATCGACCTTTCGTTGATTCTTATCTATTATATCACGCCGCATGAACGGCCGGCGCGGATCCTGTGGAAAACCGGATGGCAGTTTACCTGCATGCCAGATCAGTGAATGTTCGCGGTGAGGTTATAGATTGGTATGAGAATTGATGCAAACAGAACGCCGACCATGAGGCCCATGCCGATCATGAGGATCGGCTGGATCAATTCAGTCAGATTGCCGGTCATCTGGTCTGCTTCGCGCGTGTAAATATTCGAAATGCGGCGGAACATTTCTTCTATCTTACCGGCGGTCTCCCCAACGCCGACCATTTGCGCAACGAGCGGCGGGAAAAAACCCGGGTGCGACGCAATACTTTCAGAAAGGAGTTTGCCCTGGCGCACGTCTTCCGCAATTTCATGGATCACATCTTTGTAGAGCACGTTCCCTACCATCAAGCTGATGATCTCGAGGGACTGCGTGATCGGGATGCCGCCGCTCGTGAGGAGCGCCGCCGCATTTCCGAACCGCGCCATGATGATTGGCAAGAAAACTTTTTTCGCGACCGGCAGGCGGAGCTTCGCTTCGTCGAGCGTCGCGCGGCCCTCGTCAGTGCTGAAATAATTTTCGACCGAGAAGCCGAGGAGGCCGACGAAGGCAACCACCACAACCCACCATTTCGACATGAACTTGCCGGTGGAAAGCAGGAGTTGCGTGTACCACGGGAAGGAAACGTTATTCTCGGTGAAAACCTGGCCGATCGACGGGAATACGAAGGTGACCAGGATGAATGCGACCACGATGAAAAGGGCGAAGACGATGCTCGGATAGATGAGCGCGCCCGCCGCTTTACTCACGAGGTCGCCTTCTTTCTCGGTGTAATCGGCGAGGAAGCCGGCGACATCGTCAAGATTCCCGGTGACTTCGGCCGCCCGCACCATTTCAACGTAAAACGGAGGGAAAACCGCGCCCTGGCGTTCCATCGCTTGCGAAAACGAGAGACCGCCATCAATATCTTCAGCGACTTCAAGGATCGCTTCCTTCAGCGTTTTATTTTGCGTTTGCTGCTCAAGAATTTTCAGCGCGTTGTTGAGCGGAATGCGAACCGAAAGCAGCGTCGCAAGCTGGCGGGCAAAAATCGCCATATCCCGGCGCTTCACGCGATTCAAAAACGCATTGATGCGATCGAGCGTACTTTGGCCGCCAACCGGCTCAACGGTAAGCACGAAGAGTGAGTGGGTGGCGAGAATGCCCACCGCGCCGTCACGGCTCCCCGCCTCGACAAAACCCACCTGCATCTCGCCCGCTTGGTTCCGTGCCTGATATTTAAATTTCATGGCGCATTACGATACCTTTTCGAGAAGAATGCGAAGCTCCGCCGGATTCAGCGAATACAATTCCGCATTCTCGAGCGTAATTTCTTTGTTCCTCACCAAATTCACGAGTGAGCGGTTCAGGGTGACCATCCCCTCTTGGAGCGAAGTCTCGATCACCAGATCGATCTGATACGTTTTGCGTTCGCGGATCAAATTACGGATCGCCGGATTCACGATCATGATCTCGGTCGCCGGAATGCGCCCGCCCGAAATGCGCGGGAGCAAGCGCTCCGAAACGATGGCGACGAGCGTCGCCGCGAGCTGGGAGGTGACCTGCCCCTGTTGTTCGGCCGGGAATGAATCGATGATGCGATCGATCGTTTGCGAAGCTGAATTCGTGTGCAAGGTCGACAGCACCAAGTGGCCGGTTTCTGCCGCGGTCATGGCGGTGGAAATCGAAACAGCGTCGCGCATTTCGCCGATCATGATCACGTCCGGGTCTTGCCGAAGGATCGTGCGCAATGCGCCGTGGAAACTCATGGCGTCGCTCCCCACTTCGCGTTGGGAGACGATGCACTTGTCTTGCGTAAATAAATATTCAACCGGATCCTCAACGGTAATAATGTGGTCGGAGCGGGTGTGATTCACTTCGTCGATGAGCGCGGCAAGCGTGGAAGATTTTCCGTGCCCGGCCGGACCCACGACGAGCACGAATCCTTGCGACAAGCGAGCGAAGTCGTGGAGGAGTGGCGGCAGATTCAATTCTTCAATCGTGCGGATGCGCGCCGGCACGAGGCGGAGCGCCGCCGCGAGGAATCCGCGCTGGAAATAAACGTTGACGCGGAAGCGCGCTTTATCTTCAAAACTATAGGCGAAGTCGACTTGGCGCTCGGCAACAAGTTTTTGCCGCTGCTCGGGCGTGAGAAGCTGCCCAATCACGCCTTCAGCAACTTCGGGCGTCATGATCTGCTCCTTTTGGAGCGGCACGAGGGCGCCGTCGATGCGCAAGGTCGGGCGGCGTCCAACTGCAAGGTGCAAGTCCGACGCGTTTTGGCGCGCCGCGGTCGTCAAAAGATCATTTAATTTCTGCTTAAAGTCGTCCACGTGCTAAGTATATCACGCCTCCTCGGTTTCCCGAAGCACTTCTTCCATCAAAAGTGAGCCGTCGAGCGCCTTCATCACGCCATCTTGCCGCAGCGACACCATCCCTTGGCGTTTGCCTTCCGCGACAATTTTTTGCACGGTCGGAATGCCCGTCGCGATGACGTTCTCGAGCTCGGGCGTCATGCGCATCACTTCATAAATCGGCATGCGGCTCACAATCCCCTTGCCTTTGCAGGTCTCACAGCCCTTCGTGTGCCAAATTTTATAGGGTTTTTGATATTTGCTCGTGTATTCGGCTTTCACGCCTTGAAGCGAGTGCTCGATCATTTTTTGGATATCGAGCGACGCCTCTTCCTGAAATTTGCAGTCTGGGCAAATTTCACCAAGAAGGCGCTGCGCCATCATGAGATTGAGCGACACCGGCAGCAAGAAGGGTTCCACTTTCATGTCGAGCAAGCGCGGGATCACGCCCGCCGCATTGTTCGTGTGCAACGTAGACAGCACGATGTGCCCGGTGAGCGCCGCCTGCACCGCAAGGCTCGCGGTTTCGTTGTCGCGAATTTCGCCGACCATGATCACATCTGGATCCTGACGCAAAATTTGCCGCAGGCCGGATGAAAAGTCGTAACCGATTTCCGGATGCACCTGCGACTGGTTCACGCCCGCTACAAAATATTCCACCGGATCCTCCAAGCTCACGATGTTCACATCTTCACGGTTCATCGACTGTAAGAACGCGTACAGCGTCGTCGTTTTACCGGAACCCGTCGGGCCCGTCACGAGCACCATGCCGAAGGGCTTATCGAGCCCCGCTTTCACAATTTCCAAATTGCCGTAGCGCAACGGCAAATTATCAAAACGTTTTAAACCCTGTTGTGGATCGAGCACGCGGATCGCGACCTTCTCGCCAAGCGGCGTCGGGAACGTCGCGACGCGAAAATCGATGTCGCGGTCAAAAATTTTTGAACGGAACCGGCCGTCCTGCGGAATGCGCGTTTCATCAATTTTTAATCCGGAAATAACTTTGACGCGCGAGACGATCGGTTGCGCGAGTTCGGCGGGAAGCGACGTCACCTGGTGCAGGTCGCCCTGGTTACGCAAGCGGATGCGCAAGGATTTTTCTTGCGGCTCGATGTGGACGTCCGATGCGCCGCTCTGGACCGCTTCGCGGAATGTGTCGGCAACAATCTTGATGACCGGCGCATCTTCATTGCCTCCCGTTTCGTCCAAACTCACCATGCGCTGCGAACTCCCCTCTTTAATATTGAGGGATTGGACCGCCCGTGCGATCTCCGCGCGATACGGCGAATACTTCTGGAGGACCGTTTCCCAATCGCCCCAAGAAATCAAATAGACGCCGAGGTTGTAATGGTTTTGGCGTGCGATAAACTTGAGCGCATCCTGGGCCTTCTGGTCATCCGGGTGGATCATCCCGACCACCAGCAGATTTTCATTCAAGGAAATCGGGATCGTCTGGTAGGTGCGCGCCGTGTCCTCCGGAATGGTGCCGAAAAGTTTCGGATCAATCTCCTTTGGGTCGATCTTTTTATAAGGAACCTTCAAGACCTCGCTCTTCAGCTCGGCAATTTTCGTGTCGTCAACGAGGCGCTGCTTCGCGATCACCGATTCGATCGGCTCGCCCGTCATGAGCGCATCACGCTGGATGCGCGTCGCTTTGGTAGCGTCGACAAGGCCGCGCTTCTGCAGTTCCGCAAGAAGTTGTTCCGGCGTCATACGACTATTTTAGCACAGCTACGGGGCAACAAACGGGTTGGTTCTGCCAACGGCGGCGGGACCCTGCGGCGATGGCGCGGCGATCGTCGAAGGTTTGAGGGCTTGGAACGCGGGGAGGTTGAGGATGGCTTCCGGGTTGATGTTCGAAGCAGGGATCATTAAGTTCGGCGCCGTCGTCCCGGTCCCCGTGATAGGCACCGCCTGCGGCGTCACAAAGAAAATGTAATAAGCCGCGACCGCGATGATCACGAAAAACGCAACCCACCCGATCATAGGCCCAACGTTTCGCTTTTTCTCCTCTTCTATAACAATAGCCATGGCATTAATTAATTTGATTGGTAATAGGTAGAGGCGGTCACCGTGAGAATAAAGAAATTGGAGCCGGCTTTGCCGCTCACGCCACCCGGCTGCACGCTCATCGAGGTCACATCGAAAATACGGATGTTGGTTTCAAGGTCGGCGAGAAATTGCTTGATGCCGTCATAGCTGCCGCCTGCCGTCACCTGGAACGTCACGACGCCCGGCGCTTTCACGGTCGGGTTCGTCGTTTGGCTCACCTGGGGCGCGGGCGCGGAGATGGCGATCCCCTGCACCGCAAGGCGATCGGCCGCCGCGGTCCCGTAAATCTGTGCGAGCGCGCCCGCCACATCGGGGCCGGACGGCATCGCCGCCGCAAGCACCTGCTGGGTCTGCGTGTCACTATTATATTTCGAGAGGAGCTGCTGAAAATTCGCCACCAGTTGCTGTTCGGAATCGAGCTGCTTTGCCAAGCTGATTTGCTGCCCCTTCATCGTTTCGAGATCCGAATAGGTCGGCTGGATCAAATCGAAGAAAACGACGAACGCCGCGATGATCAAGAGGACCGCGACCAGCATGCTCGTGAATCGTTTGGAGCTCTGGTTCATGGCGTGAGATTAGAAAGGTCGTTCATGAATAACGTGACGGTGAACTGCCAACGGCCGGTATCGCTCGAAAACGTGACGCCCGTGAGATTCGTCAGCGTCACATTCGGCGACGATTCAAAAATCGCCATCTGTTGGTTCACGTCGGTTTCGGTCGGCGAGCTGCCCGTCAGGCGGACTTGATTGCCGGATGCAAACGCGAGACTCGTGTAATAAATATTGGCTTCGGTATTTTTTTCAAGCCAGGAAAAGAAGTGTGAAAATCTGACATGGTTCTGCAAAACCTGGTTCAAGTTTTGCGTTTTTGAATAAAATGATTGGAGCTGCGCCTGGTCTTTTGAAGAGATAGACTGCGAGGCCGTGGCAAGCTGCGTATTCAGCGCATTGATCTGCCCCTGCACGTAGGGTTCATAGCCGAACGCAAGGCCGACATAAATCACGATCGCGATTCCAAAAAGCCCGCCGGCAAACGAAATCAAGCCGAGCGACCAACCGGGCGTCGTCGTCGGTTGCTCGCTCAGGCGCTCTAATACGTTTTGAGGGAGAGCCATTTAAGTTAGTTCCTTCATGCCCAATGAAAGGGCGATGCTCATCGTAGGATTTAATTCCGCGACGATGGGCTGGAGTTCCGGCGCATAATCGAAACGGGTGAAGGGCGCGGCTTTCACGACCGGCATCCCAAATTCCCGCTCGCAGTATTTTTCGATACCTAGAAGGTTCGCCCCGCCCCCGCACAGGATCATGCGTTCCGTCTTTTTTGCCATCGGAAACTGTTGGGCGTAGGTATACTGCGCCTTCTTCACCTCATTTATTATAGCATCCAAAAATGGCAGCATTATTGTGGACAATTCGAAGTTTGGGCCGGTTCCGAGTATGCCCCGCTCCTTTTTCAACTCTTCGGCGCGCAACGGATTGATGCTCAAGCTCGTCGCGAGCGCCTGCGTGAGGGAGGCGGACGCGAAATCACTCTGCGAATTCCACGCAAGCTTGCCGTTCTCGAGGAACACGATATTAGTAGAGCGGCTGCCAATATCAACGACGACGGTCGGCGTCGCATCGTTCCCGAAAATGCGCGCGATACTCAAACTTTCGATCTCGAGCGCTTTGAGCGCGAGGCCAGCGCCCGCGAACATGCGCTGATATTTTTTGATTTGTTCTTGCGGAACCGAAATCAATAAAATTTTCTGGTGGGCAAACCCGCGGTCATCTTCGTATTCTGCAACCTTCAACCAATCGAGCGCGACTTCCGAAAGCGGGAGGGGCACATATTGCTTCGCCTGGTACGCCATGGATTTTTCAATTTCCGCCGGCGCCATCGCGGGGAAATCGAGTACGACGGTAAAAACCGAGAAGGGCGGGAGCGAGGCAACCACGTTTTTTGTCGACGTTCCCATTTGCTTCACGATGGTCGTCAATAAATTGACGGCTTCCGCTTCAAAAATTTTGAGGCCACTCGTTTGGAGCGCTTGATTGGCCCGCGAAAGGTATCCGCTCGATTCAAGGACGCCATAATTCACAACCCGCGGGCGCTGTTTCCCTCGCTCTATTTCTGCCACCTTAATAGAGGTGGTGCCGATGTCGATGCCAAGAAATGAGCCAGCCATAAGTCTAAGTCAAGAAATGCTTAAGGAAATTTTAACCACTCGTATGCTATGTATCATAGCATGAATTTTGACCTCCTACGCTTGATTTTCTTTCCGCGTTATTGTCTGGGATGCGAAAAAATATTGCGCGCGGGCGTCATCTGCGACGCGTGCTTTGACGCGATACCGCGCAGCGACCCGCTCACGCTTCATGATGCACTCCGCGACGCGCCCTACTTTATTTCGGCAGCAACACCCTACGAACACCATGCGATGCAAGCGATCATCCGGGCGTTGAAATTCCGGGGAATCCGCGCAGCGGCTGAACCGATTGCCGACCTTATCGCAGAACACATACTGCCATTTCGAAGCATGCTGCACGAATACACGATCGTGCCGCTGCCGCTCTCCCGCGAGCGCAAACGCACGCGCGGTTTCAACCAAGCAGAACTCATTGCACAATCCCTCGCCTCCCGCCTTACGCTCCCCTTGAACTCCGCCATCCTCACACGCGCGCGGCATGGGAGACCTCAAACCGACACGATGAGTCTTGTCGAGCGAAAAAAGAATGTGGCCGGATCGTTCACTGCCGACGCCGCGCGAGGCGCAATCGCCGGCAAAAAATTTCTTTTGATTGACGATGTCACCACGACCGGCGCGACGTTTCTCGATGCCGCCCGCGCGCTTCATGCCGCGGGCGCGGGGCATATTATTTGCGTGGCCGGCGCGCGGGCGGCGTAAAATCGCCCCACCGAGAGACTTGCGTGCATCTACCCCTCCCCTACAATAAGGGCATGGAGAAGTTCGAGATCTCCTGGGATGCGCCGGAATTCGAATACCGAGAAAAAGATGTTTCCTGGTACTGGCTTTCGATTATTGCGGCGGCGATCATCGTCGCCTTCGCCGTCTGGCAAAAAAATTTCCTCTTTGGGCTCTTCGTCGTCATCGCCGAAATACTTTTGATCATCTGGGGCAACCGCTTGCCGCGCACGGTTTCTTTTTCCATGACTGAAAGCGGGCTCACGATCGGCGCCGAAAAGAAATATGCCTTTAAAGAATTTGAAAAAATGAGCGTGAATGAAGATACGATCGAAGGATGGGTAGAATTAATTTTCGTTTTGCGCGAGCGATTCAAAGCGCCGCTCATCATCCTCTTCCCCGAAGACCGCCTGCCCGATCTCCGGCTCCACAGCAAAACCATCCTTAAAGAAGTGCCGCACGATCCTTCGCTCATCGATTCGATTGAAAAACTCTCGCGGTTTTAGTATCCTAGACGGGCAACGCAGCACGGCTGCTGCGCAACTCAAGTGACGACGCCCTCGTCGTTCAACGGACAGGACGCAAGATTGCGGATCTTGTAATCGAGGTTCGATTCCTCGCGAGGGCACACCCAAAGAAAAGAATGCGGGCATTTGCGCAGAGCCCTTCTGAGTACTCGGAGCAAATGCCCGCATTCTTTTCTTTGGCCTGGTGCTTTGGGCGGAATGCTACAATTCCTACATGCGACCGGAAAATAAAATGGAGATTTCAGAGATGGAGGAGTTCTTGAAGAAGTACGAACTCCACAGAATTCACCTGGACGTGCTTGGGCGAGTAGTAACTCTGATCATTGCATCACTTAGTTTAATTGCAGCCCTCGCGTGGGACACAGCACTCAAACACCTTTTTGAGAATTGGTTTGGAGCTGCGGGTACCCTTTCTGAAGAAATGTTCTACGCCGTAATCATCACCGCTCTCGCCGTTATCATCTCCATCGTGCTCGGGAAACTATTCGTGAAGCGGAAGAAAAAAATGGAACGTAGTGGTTGAATTTTCCTCAAGAACCGCTACAATAATTCCGAAATAGCGCGGGTATCGTATAGCGGCTATTATGTGACCTTGCCAAGGTCAAGATACGGGTTCAACTCCCGTTACCCGCTCAGCCATTAAAAGAAAAAGCCGTCCCATGGGGACGGCGTATAAAGACGCACGAGACGACAGACGAGCTAGTTCTTTTTACTTGCCGGCGACTTTCTTGGTCTTGCGCTGGGCCATCTTCGCGGGGCGCCGCCGTTGCCGCTGCTTGCGCTGCTCTTCACGCTCCCGTTGCTGCTTGTACCAGGCCCGACATACCGTGCAGCGGTTGTGATGATGCCGCCAGTTCGCGAGCATGCGGAGGGTAGTCCCCTCGATATCTTCGCGACTGAATTTCTTCCACAGCTCCGGATCACCTACATGCAACGTCACGTCCTCGAGCAGCAGACGCGCGTACCTGCAGAGTTCAGGAATTTCATTCGTCCCGCTCTCGCCGACACTGTCTGGATCTTCAATGCGAAAAATTGTCGCCACGCGCTCCCTCCTTCCGTATTGACGTGCTCTGCGGAGTATGCCACCGTCCTTGCCAAAATGCAAGAGGCGTGATGAAGTGATGTTTTGACCCGGGGCGAAATGGAGGGTATAATGAGCATACGATAAATGCCCTACTGAAGAGGGCATTTTGCTTGGAAAAATGGCGTCGTTTCGGCACGTAACCCTATCCCAACCTTTAACGTTTTACATGATAGACGGTGAGGAAAAATTAATCACAGCCGCCGTCAGGGGTAAATCCTCGGCGTTTGAGCCCTTATACGATCACTATCATCCGCAGATCTACCGTTTTGTGTTCGTAAAAGTTGGCCGACGTGAGGACGCCGAGGATATTACCCACCAAGTCTTTCTCGCGGCGTGGCAGAATATCGGGAAGTACAAGCACCGCGGCCATCCATTCGGAAGCTGGCTCTATCAGATCGCGCGCAACCTGGTCATCGACCACTACCGCGCGAAAAAACCTGAAACGAGTCTCGACAAGATGGATCCCGAAATCTTCGTCTCCTCATTGAATGCCCACGCCGATCTCACGATGAAACTCGACATGGAGAAAGCGATGAAAGGCATCGCCAGACTCAAACCCGAGTACCAAGATGTAATCATCCTGCGATTCATCGAAGACATGCCGCTGCGCGAAGTCGCGCGTGCGATGGAGAAAACCGAAGGCGCCGTGAAACTAATGCAACACCGTGCCATCAAGGAACTGCAACGGAATCTCGAAAAGCAATAACGTCCATGAATCTTCACGAAACATTAAAACAATTTAAACAGATCGAACCGAATGCTCGCTACGCCGCGACTTCGAAGCGCGCGATTTTGGCGACTACGCCGGGCGGCATGCCGGTCCACGGCTGGAACGCGCAACGGACGATCTGGAAAATAATTGAGTCTGGCGCGGCGGTTGCGCTCACTGGTTTTTTCATACTCCTCATCATGGGTGCGTTTAATGGCGCGCCGTTCGTGCCGCAGTATACCGCGATTGACACGCAAGCCCTCCGCGCTGAAGCGCAGGCGATCGATATGCAAATCCAGCTCGCCAATTTGAATTACGCAAATCCTATCGCTGAGTCCACCATGCAGATGGCGGGCGCCCCGAAGGCCGCCGTCCGGGTTTTGTCTTCGGCGGAATCAACGGCTCTCGTCGCGCCAACGGGCACTCCCTCTTCTACGGATGCGGTAAGTATCGATCAGGCATTGCAGAGCCTCACGAAGTAAATCATTCATGACCAACACTCGCGCCAAGTTCATCGCGCTTTTTACGTTGATTCCCGCCCTCTGCGGAGTTTTCTTTATGCTGCGGAGTGCAGAAACCCACGCCGCATCCGACCCGTGCGCCATAACCAAGAGCGATGTCGCGACGATAGATAAGGCGGCGGAAATTGGCCTTTTGACCGAACTCACCGCGCGAAAAGCTCTTCTTGCTCGCCTGATCGCCTGCGCGACCGCTGACGCCCGCAGCCTTCAATCGAATCTTAATAATCTCTCGGTCCCCTCCGACGCGAAACCGATCCAGTCACAGCTTTCCGGCCGCGTCACGGACGCCATCGCCTATTACAATCTCGAGTTTGCGAAAGTCAGTGGCGCGGGCATCGCCGGGACGCAGGGCATCGCGCGCGAAGTCCTCACCTGGCGTTCCTCAAACTACGAGCCGCTCGCGATGCAGGTGGATAATTTTTCTTTCTGGGCGAGCAATCAAACGCTCTTCAAGGTGGCGAATGACCGGCTGGGCGGCATCACGAACCTCGTAAGTTTTATTCAGGAGGCGGGCGCAAATAGCGACCTCGAGGCTGGCCTGGCCGGCGCGCAATCGCTCATGCAGGCGGCGAACAATGAAAATACGACGGCGAGGAATGCTTTCATGCAGTCGCTGCCGCCGGACGAAACCCTCGCGCTCACCAAGCAATCGCTGCAAACCCTTTCGAGTGCTTATCAGCAGTTCTTCGCGATCGCAACGCTCGTCCAAAAACTTCTCCCGACCAGCACCGACAAATAAGCCTTAGTGGGCCACAATATACTGGTAGATCAAACTCGAGAGGTTCTTCACGATACTGGTCAGATGGTTGACGTCGCTCCCCTTCGTCATAATGCAGATCGCGTAGACGTCGCCCGGCACATAAACGATGCCGCAATCGTGAAGCTCGATCGCATCCACCCCATTCCCGGAATTCAAAACCCGCTCGCCATATTTTTGCGCGACGACCGTGCTCGACGGCACCCCCGCTACAATCCCCTCTTTATACGCCGACTGGCTCATGATCGAGAGCGCCTCTTCAGAATATTTTTCCGAGAGGTACGTTGAATTGAAAAGAATCCGGAGAAAGCTAATGTATTGGGCGGGAGAAATGGTGTACTCGCCCACCACCGTGTCGGGGCTCGGGATCCCAAGGTCAACATAGGCCTGATTCAGCACGGTTCGATTTATGTTGTTGATGAGCAGGGTTTCTGCGCCGTTATCGGAATCGGCAATCATGGTTTTTATCAAGGAGTCAACGGTATAGCTAGAACCAACACGAAGCTCCGAAGGTAAGCTGAAATCAAGACTCGCAGACTGGCCCGCAATGTTCTCGCTGTACGTGAGACGTTTTTGGAGGGTGGCTGGATCCGCTTGCGCCTCACGAAAATAGGCCATCATGATGAGCACCTTGAGCATACTCCCCGGCTCATACGTGACAGTGTCGTTTACGCTAGCGCGCGCGAGAGTCTGGAATTCGCGCACCGAAACCGAAATGCTGCTCGCATTCTTCGCGGCGTATTGCTCGCCCACGAACGAATTGATCGCCGCATCTAAATTATGATCCTCAAAAAACTGGCCGGCCTTCCCGAAATCATAATAGAGGAGGGGGTAAATAAAATGGTATTCAGAATTATTTTCGCGGATCGGTTTGATCGATTGAATGATGCCGCGCACCGTGTTCATGGTCACCGCATAACCGACCCAATAGCCAGCGCCCAGAAAAATGAGGGCGGAAAAAATCCAGACCAAAAGACGCTTACCCGAGGAGGCCGAACGCATTTATAAAGTTTAGCAATATAGGTTTTTTGTTGCAAAGGGCTCATGGGGCAATGGGATATAGAACTTTTACTTGAAAATATCAACTC
>CAYWDX010000004.1:0-29341 GCA_964456235.1 uncultured Candidatus Saccharibacteria bacterium
ACTGAAAGAAACCGCAGGCAGTTTTCTGGGGGATATTTATCGTCGCGGAATATTTACTCACAACTGTCAAGGGCTTGGAGCGGGTGAAGGGAATCGAACCCTCGTCCATAGCTTGGGAAGCTATTGTACTGCCACTGTACTACACCCGCATGCTGGCATCTTACCCGAAAACCGGGACGTTAGACAACGCGCCGCTCCAAAACACCTATCCGATCCTCGTGATTGGCTAAGATTGCTAATGAATTTTTAATTTTTATACTAGTCGCTGGTCGAGGTCGGACTCGACGTGCCCGTCGGCACGATGATGATCATGGTTTCTCCCGGCTTTTTATAGTTAAACCGCGCGCGCAATTCTTTTTCTAAGTTGAGCGGGTTCGCGAGATACTGCACCTCGGATTGCAAGTTGGATTCGTCATTTTTCGTTTTCGTCAGGCGCGCCTCGATATCGGCAAGCGACGCCGCGAGATGGCGTTCTTCGCTGAAAAACGCGAAGACGCGACTGGCGATGAGCACCAGGGCGATGGCGAGCCCCATGATGGCGGCGATTTTGAAATGCGGCTTCACTTTTTAAGTATAGCGCGGAAGACTTCGGGCGAAAGTTCCACGCGCGCCATGCTCTGCAATTTTTCCTTGCCGCGCTTTTGCTTGCGCCACAATTTCATTTTGCGCGTGCGGTCACCGCCGGTTTTTCCAAAATTGCCGAGCAATTTTTTCATGGCGGGAATGGTTTCGCGCGCGATGATCCGGCCGAGCGCCTGCGCCTGGAGCGCCTGCGCGAATTGTTCCTTCGGAAGCAAATCCTTCAAGCGTCCAACCGTCTGGCGCCCTTCGCGCTCTAAATCTTTTCGGGGCACGATACGCGTGAGCGCGGGGATCACTTCGCCGACAATCAAGATTTCGAGCTTCTCGACTTCCGATTCCCGCTCCCCGGCGAGCTCGTACGTGAACGAAGCGTAGCCCTGCGTGACCGATTTCAACCGATCATCGAAATCCCGGATCAACTCGCGGAGCGGCATCTTGGCGAGGACGAGCAAATTTTCGCCCATCGTTTTCACTTCGCCCACTTCGATATCAAACGTGGTTTGCAAATTCACGATCGCACTCAAATATTTTTGCGGTGCGAGCACTTCGAGGTCCACAATGGGTTCCCAAACTTTTTCTGGCTTATCGGGAAAATCCTGCGGCTGCTTCACGAGCTTCACCACGCCACGATCTTGGATGCGGTACGCGATCGACGGAAAACTCGTGAGGAACATAAGATTATATTCGCGCTCGAGACGGCTCGCGGTGATTTCAAAGTGGAGCTGCCCCAAGAAGCCGACTTTCAAGCCCCGCCCGAGCGCCTCGTTCGCATCCGGCTCGAAACTCAACGCGGCATCATTCAAGCGGAGTTTTTCGAATGCGCGCACCAGGTCTTCATACTTCGTGTCACCGTCCGGATAAAAAGCGATGAAAACGACGGCGCCCGGTTCGCGGTACCCGGCAAGCGGCGCGGCTTTTGCGCCGCCCCCGGATTCATCCGCCGCGAGCGTGATCGTGTCACCGATTTTCACGAGCGACGGTTCCTTGAGCCCGGTTGCCACGTAGCCAATCTCGCCTTCCAGAATTTCCTTCGAGACCCGGAGCGATGGTGAAAAGTAGCCGACCTCTTTCGGCTTGAACGCGCTGCCCGTTGCGATCAACCTCATTTCTTCAATCCTGAATGTCCCGCCGAAAACGCGGATGAACGCGATGATCCCTTTGTGGTCGTCATAGAGCGAGTCGAAGATCAACGCCCGCGGCGAGCCGCCGATCGGTTTGGGCGGCGGCACCTTGCGCACCACTTCATCGAGCAATGCACGCACGCCCGCGCCGGATTTTGCCGAGACGCGGAAAATTTCTTGGGGTGAAATCTCAAGTAAATCGGCGACCGATTGGATCGTTTTTTCTATATTCGGCAGCGCGAGGTCGATTTTATTGATCGCGGGAATAATAGTGAGGCCAGCCCGGTGCGCGGAGCGCAAATTTGAAAGCGTTTGCGCCTGGATCCCTTTTGATCCGTCTATTAATAGAATGGCGCCCTCCACGGCCGCGAGCGCGCGCGAAACTTCGTAGGAAAAATCGGAGTGGCCGGGCGTGTCGATCAAATTCAAAATATAATCGTGGCCATCGCTCGCGCGATAGTTCATGCGGACCGGCGCCATCTTGATCGTGATCCCCCGCTCGCGCTCGAGCGGCAGCCGATCTAAATACTGCGGCTGCATCGAACGTGCCGGCACCGTCCCCGTAATTTCCAAAAGACGGTCCGCGAGCGTGGACTTCCCGGAATCAATATGCGCGATGATGACGAAATTGCGGATGCGCTGCATGGGGTGGAGTGTATAGGAAAAACGGCCGTGCCGCAACGAACCAGCTAGATTTTTTTCAACGTGAGATTAACCGTGAAACGCCCGGGCAAATCATTCGCATCATACATAAACGATGCGATATTATTTTCCGCGAAAATGTACCCCAGCGGCGCATCAACTTCGATCGTGTAATGGCGATTGGTCCCCGCCTGCTTTTCAAAAACGAATTCGTAGGCCGCACCATCCGCAGGCGGCGCAAAGAGACGGTGCGTGTAGTCGAGGGCAACCTGCGTTTTCGTCCCGACATTCGCAATCGACCAGGTCGTAAACACCTGCTTGCCAGATTCCTCATGCCACGCGACGCCCGGGTACGCAAATAAAGTTTGTTGCGTCGCCTCGATCGCGGCTACCAGCGGATCGGCCGCGTAGCCGCTCTTCGCGTAATCAATGCGCGGCGTGATTTTTTTCATGATACCGCCCGACGCATTTTGGAGTGATGACCCATGAGCAGTAAACAACTGCACATAATCCTGGCTGGTTGCTTGGTACCACCAATACTGGCTCTTATTGCCGTTGTGCTTGCGCGTCACGACGACATGGGCCGTGAGCGTCCCATCGGCACCGATCACGCCGACATACGAAACCGTACTCGAAACATAAAGGTCAGATTTTCCGCCGCCGACGTTCGCATCAACGAGCGAAAAATAATCTCCATTGAAGCGTTCCGGCAACTGGTAGACATCCCCCGCCGCGCCATACGCCGCCGCAAAATTTTCGAGCGCCGGATTTTTGAAATAAAGCATCACCTCTTTTTGGCTGATCCAATCAAGGATTTTTGAAAGCAGTGCGCCACCTTGCGTTGAGGTCGTTAGCGAGGTCGTTGTCGGGTTCGCCGGCGCAAGCTTCGCAAATATCGCCGTCGCAAGATCACGCAGCACTTGCTTCGGGTATGTGGCCGACGTCGCTTGCCCAGCCTGAACAATGCTCTGTATTTGCGTGAGGAAATTCGTAGATGTGAAGGCGGTCGCGGGCTTTCCGACGCTCACCGGACCCGTCATCGCAAGCAAATCACTCACGACTTGGGGAGAGATGGCGATAGCGCCATTAAACGTAGTGGAAGTTTTCGAGTAGAGCCGTGACGCCTCAAAAAATTGAATCGTCTTCGATGCGGACGTCGGGAAATCAAAGAACCAGTTCGCGTCGGCCGGCCGCCACTTCGTGACTGTGAGCTGCAACGGCTTCGGAGGAATTAATTTTTCATTAAAAGTCGCATCAACGTCTGCGATGTCGTTGATATCGATGTTCGCAATGCTGCCATTCGCGATCGTCACGTCTGCATAACTTCCCAAAAATCCCCCGGCCGGCCGGATCTCCGATGGATTCTGAAAAAGAATGAGCATGTGATGCGGGGTAGGCGCTTGCAGCCACGGAATAAAAGCATCAAGAAATGTTTTTGCGCCGCGGAGCTCCGCGAGGAGCGGCAGGTAGGTGCCCGGGTCGCCGATCAGGGACGTGTTCCCGACCATGCCGGCAAGATCCGCCAGCTTCGCGCTCGCATCATTAATAGAGCCAACGGTGTTCCGAAGCGAGTTTAGATTATTGATGAAGACGGCGCCATCGCCGCCATCAATAAACGTGAGCGAACTCGAAGAAAGGTCGTGCAACTCATTCGAAAAAAGCGTGAGTTGGTTTGCGAGTTCGACAAACGAACCAAAAGCGCCGCGCCCGCTCGCAAAAAGAAAACCGAATGCGTTGAAAAGCGTGCCGAGATCCGCGGGCGCGGCATCTTTGAGGGACGCAAATTTTTGCGCCGCGGACACCGTATCAAAATTTTGCAGATCGGCGACACCCGATTGCAGCGTGCCTACGTCTTTCGTGACCGACGCCATCACCGCACGCCGAACAAGATAAAAAGAAACGATGAGGCCGACGACAAAAAAGGCGGCGAGTCCCGCCATGCCCCAGCCGATACCGCGCGGCAGCTTGCTGCCGCGCGGATAGGATGCCTGCGGTTGTTTCGACCGCGCCTTTTCAAAGGCGCGGTCTCGGGGTTCTTTTTCGATGGCCTTGATAACCCCTTCGGGCTGCACCTCGTCTTCCTTATGGAACCAGAAGCGACGCATAGCATGATTATACCGTGAAAAAGCCTCCCATCCGATTGCTATAATAAAGACATGTTGCGGAAGTTGTCTGCGGCCGGAGCCTGGTGGGTGCTCATGCTTATTTGCGTCGTGAGTTTTTTGTTTATGCTTGCGGCGTCGCGCACCGATTCGGCGATCATGGACGAGCTCGCTCATATTCCGGCCGGCTACGGATACGTCCATAATCTTGATTACCGCTTGAACCCCGAGCATCCCCCGCTCCTCAAAGCGCTCGCGATGCTGCCCGTGCTTTTTCTCGATCCGTCATTCCCCACCCAGAGCGACGCCTGGCAGAACCAAGTGAACTCGCAGTGGGAAATGGGAACCGAATTTTTGTATCAATCGGGGAATGACGCGACCGCGATCGTGCAAACCGCCCGCATCTTCCCGATCCTCATCACGCTGCTCTTAATTATTTTTACCTTTCTCCTCGCGCGCGGGATTTTGGGGAACTGGTGGGCGCTTCTCCCGGCGGCGCTCCTCGGATTTTCGCCGACGATCCTCGCGCACGGCCACTATGTGACGACCGACGTCGGCGCGGCGTTCGGCGTCGTTCTCGCGACGTATTATTTTTTGAAATATGTCGAATCGCCGACGCGCAAGCATTTGCTATTCGCCGGACTTTCATTTGGCATCGCGCAAATTCTGAAATTCTCCACGCCATTTCTCGTGCCACTCTTCCTGTTTCTCGCGTTCACATTATGGATACGAGACCTCATCATCAAATGGCGGCACACTGACCGCGCTCGGCGCCTTAAGATATTTTTAATGAATGGCGCGCGATGGATTTGGCGCCTCGCGCTTATTTTTATCATCGGCTACGCCTTCGTCGTCTACCCGGCCTACGCGCTCTTTACCTGGCACTACCCAATCGCCAAACAGGTTTCGGATACGCAGTTTATTTTGCAATCATTCGCGAATGGACCCACGCCAGCCGGCGCCCAGTGCCACGGCCTGCGCTGCCTGGCCGACCTCGACATCAAGATGGCCGGGCACGCGCTCACCCGACCGGCCGCGGAATACTTACTCGGGATTCTCATGGTCTTCCAGCGCGTGGCCGGCGGAAACACGATTTACTTCCTTGGCCGCGTCGTTGGTGGCGGCGGATGGATCTATTTCCCACTCCTCTTCCTTATGAAAGAGCCTATCCCTTCGGTCGCCATCGTCGCAATCGCACTGGCACTCGCACTCGCCTGGATGATTCGCTCGGAGGGACCCGGCGGCCGCAGCCACGGGCGGCGCATTTTGGATTACGTCGGCATCAATCTTCCAGAATTTGCGATGGGATCGTTCGTCGTCCTCTATTGGGGCTACAGCATGCACAGCGATTTGAACATCGGCGTGCGGCACCTCATCCCCACCTTCCCATTCATTTTTATCCTTGCCGCGAGCGTTTGGAAAAAATGGGTGACGAAAATTCACCTGCCACGCATGGATGGCAGCCTCTCGATCGCCGCAGTCACCGGAATGGTAAAGTCAGCCGCGCGATCGCTCGTCCGTTCGGTTTTTAAATATGGATTGCTCGTCGTCCTACTCGTGTGGCTTTTTGGCGAAACGGCATCTGCGGCGCCGCACTTCCTTTCCTACTTCAACGAATTGGGCGGCGGCGTTTCGAACGGCTACCACTTCGTCACCGATTCGAACTACGACTGGGGGCAAGATCTCTTGCGGCTTCGCGATTGGGTGGATGCAAGTCCGGCGGTAGACAAAATTGCCGTCGATTATTTTGGGGGTGGAAATCCTTCATATTATTTGGGCGGCAAGGAAATTAATTGGTCATCAGCCAAAGGCAATCCCGCCGATGTGGGCATCCACTGGCTCGCCGTTTCAGCAAACACGCTCGAGGGTGCAACCCAACCCTTGAGTGATGGGCAAATCCGGAACGCCGATGACGGCTACGCGTGGCTCACCGCACTGCGACCGGTCGCAACGACCACCTCATTCCTCGGCACCTTGCTGGGAAATCCGCGCATGGGCAATCTCCCTGCGCCCGACGCCCGCGCCGGGACTTCCCTCTTCATCTATCACTTATAGTAGGCGCGGTTCTCGACGCGAAAATCGATGTAGGCGAGTTTTGAAAAGCCGGGCTTTGCCATGAGCGTTTGCAGCACTGAAAGATCTTCATTGGATGGAAAATGCAGACTGAAATAGAGTGTGGGACCAGTTTGCGTTTGAACAGCGACTTCTTGGAGCGCAAGATTATGGAGCGTGACCGATTGGACGGGAACACTGCTTTGTTCGAGCACATGAAGAACGGAGATCAGATTCGGGACGAGCGCCGCCGGCAACACATATTCGCCGAGGCCGCGGGGGCTTTGCGACTCGTCATGGATCGAAATAACGGTTCCGCCGGCGACATCGAGGGCGCTTTTGAAAATAAATCCATGGTCATCGAATGCATAACAGTCGCCCGTCACGAAGCACCACGTGCCAGCCGAAGCGCGCTCGCGAGGATAAATCGTAATCGTATGCGAAAAATAATTTCGCGATATGGTCGCGCCGAGCAGCCGCGGCTCAAACGCAAGATCGCTCGTCGAAAGTGATCCGGGCCACATTAAAATATTATGAAACCCCATCACCGCCTTAATAAATGAATAATTTCTTAACGCGGCCGACTGGAAGAGCGCGACAGCCGCGTCAGATGAAACGCTACTATCTCCCTCAACCGCAACCGCATCGACGCGGAATAACGGCGAACGGAAAATGATCCAGAATGTTACTATGGCGAGAAGATAAAGCGCGACGATCACCGCCGCAAAAAGAACGTAATTGCGGCGCTTGCGCCGTTTGCGATGTTTTTCAGAAAGATAGGAGTGGAGCTCCATATCTTCGCCTATCTGATCACTTTCTTGCCAACAAATTTCTGGAGAACTTTCGGGACGTCAACACTTCCATCGTTACGCTGATAATTTTCAAGGATGGCGATGAGAATCCGGGGACTCGGCAAGGCGGTATTGTTAAGCATGTAGACAAATTTCTTTTCGCCGCTTGCGGCCGTATATTTAACATTCAAACGGCGCGACTGCCAATCAAGAAAATTGCTTGCCGACCCCGTCTCCGCCCAGCGATTCATGCCGGGCAGCCAAGCCTCGGTATCGAATTGGCGATACTTGCCCACCCCAAGATCTCCGGCACAGATCATGACGCGGCGATAGGGCAAGCCAAGCTCCTCGTGCATCTCTCCAGAAATTTCGAGCATCTCCTCTTGCAATTTATTCGCGAGGCCAATATCGGCGGGGGCAAGTATCACCTGTTCAACTTTGAAAAATTCGTGGACGCGGTAGATGCCCTTCACGTCCTTTCCGTAACTTCCTATTTCGCTCCGATAACATTGGCTAAACCCGGCGAATTTAAGCGGTAGCTGATCTAACGATAATGATTCATCGGCATGGTATGCGAGGAGCGACGGCTCTGCGGTGCCAACCAAAAACTTTTTTTCATCCGAAGTTACCACTTCATAAATTTCGTCAACCCGCGAATCGTAATTCGCTCCCTTGAAGTAGCCGCTGCCAAAAAGCGCGAATTGCTTTACGAGCGTCGGCGGGATCATGAGTTGATATCCACGCTTTACTACTTTTTGGATGGCATGGAACATGATAGCCATCTCGAGCAGCGCGCCGTCGCCCTTCACGTAATATCCCCGGAAACCGGCGACTTTTACGCCTCGATCGAAATCAAGAATATCGAGATCGCGGCCAAGGGCCACGTGATCTTTCGGCTCAAAATTGAATTTTTTAGGTTCACCCCAGGTGAAAACCTCTTTATTATCAGCATCGCTCTTGCCGGGCGGCGTATCCGGCGAGATGATGTTCGGCACTTGCACCATAAGCGCATCAAACCGCTCTTCAATATCGCGCAATTTTTTTTCTTCAATTTTAAATTTTTCCTTAAGGACGGCCCCCGCCTCACGGTCACGAACCTGTTTTTGCTCGGCGCGGATAGCTTCAGAAAGCTGGATCGCCTCGCGGCGCTTCTTATCAGCCGCGATCACCTCGTCAATTAAATTCTGATTAAGATTTTTTTTCGCGGCCGCATCCTTGAGCGCGGCTTCGTTCTCGCGGATAAACTTGATATCCAACATTAAGTCCATTCTATCCCAAACCCTGGAAAATTCAATAAAATCGGCTATACTGATGAAATGTCAAAAGGATCGGCACTCGATCACATCCGGCATTCGCTCGCCCATCTTCTGGCCGCCGCGGTCCTTAAAGAATTCCCTGACGCCAAGCTCGCGATCGGCCCTACGATCGAGAACGGGTTCTATTACGATTTCCTGCTCCCCCGCACACTGACCCCCGACGACTTAAAAACTTTCGAAAAGACGATGCGGTCGCTCGCGGCAAAGCACTTGCCGTTCACCGGTGAAGAAGTGGCCGCAGTTGAAGCAAAAAAGATTTTTGCCAAACAGCCATTCAAGCTCGACCTGATCAAGGAATTTGAGAAGGCCGGCGACAAGCTCACCATCTACCGGACCGGCGACATCTTCATGGATCTCTGCCGCGGCGGGCACGTCGAGAATACAAAAGAGATCCCAGCCGACGCCTTCCATCTCGACAAAATCGCCGGTGCCTATTGGCGCGGCGACGAGAAAAATCCGATGCTCCAGCGCGTCTATGGGCTTGCCTTTGAGAGCAAGTCAGAGCTCGAAGAATATCTAAAGATGCGCGAGGAAGCGGAGAAACGCGACCACAAAAAACTGGGTGAGCAGCTTGACCTGTTCACATTTTCTGACCTCGTCGGCGCCGGCCTCCCCCTATGGACGCCGCGCGGCACACTGTTAAGGAACCTCCTCGATGATTTTGTTTGGCAGCTGCGCAGAGAGCGTGGCTACGAACAGGTGGACATTCCGCACATCACGAAAAAAGATTTATATGAGCGGAGCGGCCACTGGGAAAAATTCAAAGACGATCTTTTCAGGATTGAGACCCGGGACGGCCACATTTTCGCGATGAAGCCGATGAACTGTCCGCACCACACGCAAATTTATGCGCGAAAACCCTGGAGCTACCGCGCGTTGCCGCAGCGGTACGCGAGCACCACGAAAGTATACCGTGACGAACAGACCGGAGAACTCGCCGGGCTCACCCGCGTCCGGGCGATCACCCAGGACGACGCGCACGTGTTCTGTCGCGAATCACAGTTGAAAGAAGAATTTTTGAAAATATGGGATATCGTGCACGCTTTTTATCGCGTATTCGGATTCACGCTGCGCGTGCGCCTCTCGCTCCACGACCCGGCGCAGCCAGAAAAATATTTGGGAGACGCGACGCGGTGGGAGGCCGCGGAAAAAATGCTGCGCGAGATCGCGCACGAAAAGAAGGCTGACTCATTCGATGGCATCGGCGAGGCGGCATTCTATGGCCCTAAACTCGACTTCATGGCCAAGGACGCACTCGGCCGCGAGCATCAAGTGGCAACGATTCAAATCGACATGAATCAGCCGGAACGCTTCGATCTTTTCTGCGTGAACGAGGAGGGTGAACGTGAGCGAGTCGTCATGATTCACGCAGCGATCATGGGCTCGATCGAACGGTTTCTCGCCGTACTCATCGAGCACTTCGCCGGGCACTTCCCCGTCTGGCTCGCCCCGACGCAAGCTGCCGTGCTCCCCGTGACCGACAAGTTCGATGGCTATGGCCACGAGGTTTGCCGCGCGCTTATCGCGGCCGGCGTCCGTGCAGAATTTTCAGAAGCGAATGAATCGCTCGGGAAGCGGATCCGGGCGGCGGAACTTGCAAAAGTTCCCTACATTTTGGTTGTCGGAGAGAAAGAGGCAGCCGACGGCGGCGTCGCCGTGCGCTCAAGGAAAGGAGACGAGGGATCGGTGAAGATTGAGGACTTGGTAGAGCGCGTCCAGCGTGAAATTGACGAGAAAAAATAAGATGGAGCCGGCAGGAATGCCGCCCGAAACGACGCCGGCAAGAGCGGCGCGCCCGCGCGAAAAAATAATTGCGGTCGTGGGCCCCACCGCGAGCGGGAAGACGGCGCTCGCGATTGCGCTGGCGAAAAAGTTTAACGGCGAAATCATTTCGGCCGACTCGCGCCAAATTTATCGCGGCATGGACATCGGCACGGCAAAACCCACGCGCGCCGAGCAGCGAGCCGTCCCCCATCACGTGATAGATATCCGCGATCCGAACGAAAGCTATACCGTCGCGGAATTTCAACACGACGCGATCGCCGCGATTCACGCAATCATCGCGCGCGGGCGCCTGCCTATGTTGGTTGGCGGAACCGGTCTCTATGTAAAGGCGGTGGTTGAGAATTTGGATATTCCCCGTGTCGCCGCCGATCCTGCGCTCCGTGCCCGCCTCGAGGCCGATGTGCGGCGACACGGTTTGGCGGCAATGTTTGACCGATTAGTAAAGCTCGATCCCGAAGCCGCGTACGTTGTCGATCCTAAAAATCCTCGCCGCGTGATTCGGGCGCTCGAAGTCACGCTCACGACCGGCGTCCCCTTCACCGCCCAGCGCCGCAAACGCGCGCCACGGTTCAGTACGTTGATGCTGGGCGTTGCCGTGCCACCGACGGCACTTCGAAGGCGGATCAATCAACGGATCGACGCGATGGAAAAAGCTGGTCTCGCTCGCGAGGTCCGCAAGCTCGTGAAGAAATATAGTTCAAAGGCAAATGCGCTTGATGCGATCGGCTACCGAGAGATTATTCAATACTTAGAAGGCAATGCCACGCTCAAGCAGGCGCTCGATGAAATGAAAATCAGCACCTGGCACTATGCGAAACGCCAAATGACGTGGTTCAAAAAAGATGCTACCGTGCGGTGGATCAAAAATCAGAAAGAGGCGCTCGCGCAGATTAAAAATTTCTTAAAAAGGATTCCGGAAAAATAAAAACGGCGCGCTCGCGCGAGCGCGCCGGACGACCTGATGAGGACTACCCGTTGTCGCCGAGCACGGGTGCGTTCACCGGGAACTGCGCATCGCAGCTGTTGCAATGCGCATCGGTCGGCGACCGATAGGTGATGTTCCCGTCGCCGCAGAACGTGCAGCGAGTCCGATCATGGCGCGCGAGCGTCTCCGGACACGTGGGATTCACGCAATAGCGGGTCTTCACGATGACCTCGAGCGGCGTCATGCAACTCTTGCAGTTCGTGGCGGGACCGCCAGGCAGTGTCGAAATGATTACGTTCGCAGGGCCGGACGCAGCCGTCCCCAGTGCATTCCTCGGGTTCTCCATTTCATTCCCTCGCTTGTGGTTGGTCTATCGGGTGGGTACGGCACTCCTCATGCCTCTTGAAAATCGCTCCTCCCGCTCGAGATCCTCTCGCGCAAATAATTCGCGCGTGGATACATCGGGGCAGAGGGGGTATTCCTTCGGCTTCGGCGGCGGGACCGCGGGCGGGCTGAAGAGTTCGCCCAGAAAGGCTCGGGCGAACGAAACTACGGGGCGTAGCATCGCAGGCTCTCCTCAAAAGGGGTAACAAACAATCTACCCTTTAGGATATCGCACCGGCAGAGAAAATCAAGAAGAAAGGTTACGCGTGAAAATTTCTCGAAGCATATCCGGCTGTGCGCGACCCTTCAGCTTGGCCATGGCCTTACCAATCAAAAATTGCAAACTCGCGGTCTTCCCCTTTTTGTAATCTGAAACGGCCGCGCGGTTTTCCGCGATGATCGCGAGGACCACTGCCTCTACCTCGCCCATATCAGAAACGACGCCGACATTTTCGGTTTTTACGATTTCTTCCGGATCAGCGCCGGTTGCAAACATTTTCGCGAGAACATCCTTGGCCTGGCGCGTGGTAATGCTTTTTTCATCAATGAGCGCGGCGAGATGGGCGAGGTGTTCAGGATTCACTTTGAGCTCGGCAAACCCGATCCCCTCTTGATTCATCAAGCCGCGTAAATCGCTCGTTAAATAGTTGTAAAGCGTTGCGATAGCACTCGACGACGCTGCCTCGTCCGCCGCCATTTCGCGCAATTCGGAAACTGCTTCCTCGAAAAAGTTGGCGAGGGCGGGTTCCGCCGCGAGCATATCCGCCTGCGCGGGGGCAAGGCCAAATTCATTCACAAGCCGCGCACGCTTCGCCGCCGGCATTTCAGGCAACGCCGCGCGCAAAGATTCTGGCTCGAATGCCGCCGTTTCAAAGGGCGGGATATCGGGCTCGGGAAAATAACGATAGTCATGCGCCTCCTCTTTTGAGCGCTGGGCAACCGTCGCGCGCTTTGCTTCGTCCCAGCCGCGCGTTTCCGGCGCGATCGTTCCGCCGCGCGCGAGCACTTCCTCCTGGCGGGCGAGCTCGTACTCAACCGCATCATGCACCGCACGGAACGAGTTGATATTTTTGAGCTCAACTTTCGTCCCCATATTCAAACTCACGTTCGCCTCGATGCGCATTTCTCCTTTTTCCATATTTGCAGCCGATACGCCAAGGTAGCGCAGAATGAGTTGTAACTCGCGCGCGAAGTTTGCGACATCATCGGCACTTGTGAGATCCGGCTCGGTCACGAGCTCCATGAGCGGGACACCAGAACGGTTGTAGTCAATGAGCGAGGCGCCGCCTTCGTGCATAAGCGTACCAGTGTCTTCCTCAAGATGGATGCGTCGAATGCGCACGCCGTTCAGTGCGCCGCCGGCGATGAGCGGCTGGTCATATTGCGAAATTTGGTAGCCTTTCGGGAGATCGGGATAAAAATAATTTTTGCGGTCGAACTTGGTCGTAGCGCTCACCGCGCCGCCGAGCGCGAGACCAGCTTTGATCACGTGCTCGATCGCTTCGCGGTTCGGCACCGGAAGCGTCCCCGGGTGGCCAAGGCACACCGGGCACACATTCACATTCGGGTGCTTTTCTTCGGGGTCATTCAACGAGTCACAGAACATCTTGGTTCGCGTCGTGAGCTCGGCATGTATCTCAAGGCCGATCGTGGGCTTATGGGGCATCTTCTTTAGTCTATATTCAGGAAGATTTTTTTACAAAAACAAAGCCCGTGCAGAACCGAAGTTCATGCACGGGCCGAGAGGCCAAAGAGCTAACTTGCGAGCGCCGCGGCCGGGCGCTGACCGCCCCAGCCGTTGTCAAGCCAGCGGTCGTCCCAGACCCACCGGGAGTCGTTCCAGTACAGGTACTCGACGAACAGGTTGCCGCCCGCGCTGCGGAAGATGGTTCCCCAGAAATAGGTGTATCCAGTCTTCCACTCGTCAGGGATGAGCCCTGGGTTGGCGATGAGCGTGTCCATGATGCAGGCGTTCAGCACCTGCACCCCCTCCAGCTCCTTGCGGAGCTTGTGGCCCTGGATGGTGCCGTTCATCTGTCCGGGCACGCGGTGGCGGACGACCTCCGTGCCGTTCGCGTAGAGCTTCCCGTCGGGGCGCTTCTCGAGCGTGACCTGGCCCATCTTGCGGTGCTCGGTTCCCTTGCCCGTGAGGCAGAGACCCGACGGGATCGTGGGGTCGAGGTCGGCGTTGATCACGATCGCTAGCGGAAGCGGGGTTGGTTGGGGGTGCTTCGCGGTTGGGGCCGGCGTCTCGGACTTGCGTCCTTCGATCACCCGCTGCAGTTCATCCATCACCCAGTCGTACGGGAGCGTTCCTTCGTTGGTGCGGCGCTTCAAATCATCGAATCGACGAGTCAGCCTCCCGAGCTGCTCATCGTCCATTTTGAAACCGTCGAGGACAGCACGTGCCGTCGTATTCGACATGACAGTTTCTCCTTTTTTCTCTGGCTAGCAGGCCAAAGATGAGATTTTAAGGTACGGCTATATTATAGCGAATACCTATAATTTGTCAATCCTGCACTTCGATCCCCATATTCCGGGCCGTGCCGCGGACGATCCGCTCGGCGGCGTCCAAATCGTTCGCGTTCAGGTCGGGCATTTTCTTTTCGGCAATCGCGCGCACGTCCGCGCGCGTCACCTTGCCCACTTTGGTCGTGAGCGGATTCGCCGCGCCCTTCTCGATGCCCGCTGCTTTTTTCAAGAGCGCCGCGGCCGGAGGGGTTTTCAAAATAAACTTGAAACTGCGGTCTTCAAAGATTGTTATTTCCGCCGGGACAACATCCCCCTGCATCCCACGCGTGGCGTCGTTAAACTGCTTGCAGAAATCCTGCAAATTGATGCCCTGCGGGCCGAGCACGGTGCCCACCGGCGGCGCCGGGGTCGCTGCTCCCGCCGGGAGCTGCAACTTCAAAACGGTTTTCACCTTCTTAGCCATGTGGGGAGGATTATAGAGGAAAATTCAGCATAAATCAAGGATCAGCGGTTGATCTCGGGATGCGCCGCAAGATATTGATCCCTAATATAGATACCGAGCGTTGGAGCTGTATTTTCAAGACTCCGACTCGGATTGCTATAGAAAAACACCTTGAGAAAATCCATATAAGATTTGTTTTGCATAAGAATTATGGATTTTATCGCCGCCAGCTCGACATCATACTTAAGTTTAGGCTTCTCGTCGTCAATACACTTAAAGAAATCGTCCTTATGCTCTTTGAAAGCCTTGGTAAAGCCCACCTTTTCAATGAATTCGTTCCCTGATGGTGTCAATTCGACAGGACTTATGGATTTCAACTCTGACGCATTAAATTGGGTATGATGTCGAGTGAGATAATCCGTGATGACCTTCAGGTTGTATTTAATTTTCTCAGCAGATCTCTCAAGTGAATCCAACAAGTGAATTTTCTTTCCGATATAAATTAGCGCCCCGGAGATAGTCGGAACTCCAACATAAACTACGAGGGCATTTATCTGCTCGATATTCATGTGACATTATTATATACCTACTTTCTTTTTAGAACGGGATATCCTCCGTCTTCACCTCTTCCTCCTCAAGGTTGATTGAAGGAATTTCGTCGGCGGGTACGTTGATTTCTTTATCATCGCTCGCGGCAGATGCTCCCTGGCCGCTCGCTGCGCTGGAGCCGCCCTTAAAAGATCCGCCGCCCATTCCCCCGCCGGCGCGCGGCCCAAGCTGCATGCGCTCGCTCATAATTTCGGTCGTGCGGCGCTGCTGGCCGTTTTTATCGGTCCAGCTGCGCGTGCGAAGGCGGCCTTCGATCATAACCGTAGCGCCCTTCGTGAGGTATTGCGCCGCGACTTCCGCCTGACGCCCCCAAATCACCACGTTGTGGAATTCGGTTTCCTCCTGCTTTTGCCCGTTTTTATCGTTCCAGGTGCGATTGGTGGCAACGCCAATCGTCGTGACCGACTGCCCGCCCGGCGTCGTCCGGAGCTCCGGATCCGCCGTCACCCGCCCTACGATCATCACTTTGTTTAAATTCATAGGGGGATTATAGCACGGCGGCCATTAAAAACCGATTAAATTTTTATTAAATTTTCTTTAAGAGATTCTCGAGGGCTTCGTTGCTCAAAGGTTCGCGGGGCGGAGCTTTCGGCTCGCGCGGAGCGCCAGGGCCGGCTCCAGAAAATGTGCCGGGCTTGCGCCGAGCTTCCTCACCAAACGCGGGGACGATTGCCGGACGGCTTTCGACATCTTTCGGCGCGATCATGATCATGAAGCGGATGGCGGCATCGCGCGTCGTGAGATCTTCCTCAAGCGCCTTCGCGTCGTTGCTCATCGCATGGAACAGGCACGAGACGAACACCGCTTCGGTGTGTCCTTTAATTTTGTAGGAAAGCGCGACATTCTTCGGGCGGGGTTCGCCAACCAATTCCCCGCTGTGCTGCTTGAGGATTTCGGCGATGCGCGCAAAATCAGCCTCGCTCTTCAAAAGAAGCGCGAGCTCGTAGGTCTTCTTTTCTTTTCCTTCCTTCAGAACGTCTTCCATAGACCGGTAGAGTATACGGGAATTACTTGCTCTGCGCAAGCGCCGCTTTCTCTTCTTCGGCGTCTTCCTCGTGGAGAATTTCGGGCGCGTTTTCCGCTTTCTGCCCGACCGGGATCAGGCGGCCGATGATGACGTTTTCCTTGAGGCCGCGGAGTTTATCAATCTTTGCTTCGATCGCCGCCTTCACGAGTACGCGCGCGGTGTCCTGGAAGGATGCCGCCGAAAGGAACGATTCAGACGAGAGCGCGATGCGCGTGACGCCCAAGAGTTCCGGGTCTGCCTTCGCGAGGCGGGCGCCGCGCTTCCGCAGCTCGCGGTTCACTTCAAGGAATTTCGATTTCTCGGCGACTTCCCCGATCACGAGATCGGTTGCGTCGCCCGCCTCGCGGATTTTCACGCGCGAGAACATCTGGCGGACGATCACTTCAATATGTTTGTTGTTGATCGAAGCGCCTTCGGACATGTAGATCTTCTGGACTTCGTTCACGATATAACGCGCAACGGCGAGCATGCCGCGATGTTCGTAGAGTTCGTGGATGTCGAGGTTGCCTTCGGTCAGCTGCTCGCCCTGCTTCACGCGGTCGCCGGCTTCAACGAGGAGCACGGTGCCGCGCGGCACGGCGATCTCGGCCGGCTTCGCTTTCTTATTTTCTTTCTCCGGCATGACCGTGATCACCTTCGAGGGGCCTTTTTCAGCCACCGTCCCCACCTGGCCGTCAAACGGCGCGAGCACGGCGCGGCCCTTCGGCGAGCGCACTTCAAAAATTTCTTCAACGCGCGGCAAACCGTGCGTGATGTCGGCGCCGGCCACGCCGCCGGCGTGGAACGTGCGCATGGTAAGCTGCGTTCCTGGTTCACCGATCGACTGCGCGGCGATTACGCCCGCCGCCGTACCAATCGCGACCGGCTGGTTCACGCCAAGATCGTAACCGTAGCATTTCACGCAAAGGCCGAAGAGCGTTTTGCACGTGATCGGCGAGCGCACGACCACCACGTCGAGCTTGGACTGCTCGAGGGCTTCGGCCGTCGCTTTATCGATGATTTCACCGGCGCGGACCATGATCTTGTTCCCCACTTTCACATCGCCGAACGCCGTGCGCGAGAACAAGCGCGAGGAAAACGACTGGTTGAATTCCTTGCCATCCTCGCGGAAAATTTCGATCCCCTCTTTCGTGCGGCAATCTTCTTCGCGGATCACGAGATCCTGCGCGACGTCCACCAGGCGCCGCGTGAGGTAACCGGCCTGCGCCGTCTTCAAAGCGGTGTCGGTCGTTCCTTTGCGCGCGCCGTGGGTCGCGATGAAATATTCCAAAACCGAGAGTCCTTCTTTTAATGAAGATTTAATCGGGAGCTCGATCGTCTCATTTTTCGGGTTCTGCACCAATCCTTTCATGCCCATCATTTGGATCGGCTGCGACCAGGAACCACGCGAACCGGAGTCCACGATTTGATACACCGAATTTTCGGGCGAAAGAACGTTGGAAACGAACTGTGCGATATCGTTGCGGGCCTTCTGCCACACGTTGATGATGCGCACCCTCCGTTCGGCGGTCGTCAAAAGGCCTTCGCGATATTGCTCATGGATCAAGTTCACTTCCTCGTCGCCCTTGCGAATAATTCCTTCCTTCTCTTTCGGGATGATCAGATCGGCCATCGCCCACGTGATGCCGGAGGTCGTCGCCATGCTAAAGCCGAGTTTCTTTACGCGATCCACAATTTCACGCGTCGTTTCGACGCCGTGCTTTTCAAACGCGGTGCCGAGGAGTGCGTTCAATTTCTTTTTCGTCACGGTGTCGTTTACGAACGGCAACGCCCCTTGGAGCGCCTCATTAAAGATGAGGCGGCCGACGGTCGTTTCGCGGCCATCCACCATAATGGGCGTATGAAGCGCGATGAAGTGGTTCTGGTACGCGAGGAGTGCCTCTTCGATACCTACGTAGTGTTTGGCCGTGCCCTTCGCTGCCACTGTGCGCGTCAAATAATAGAGGCCTAGGGCGATATCGTTCCACGGACCAAGGATCAAATCACCGGTGGCGGGCTTCAGGAAGTTACGGCCGGCTGACATGATTTCCGCTGCCTCATGTTGCGAGGCGTCGGAGAGGGGCAGGTGGACCGCCATCTGGTCGCCGTCGAAGTCGGCGTTGAACGCGGCGCAGACGAGGGGCGGGAGCTTGATCGCCAAACCCTCGACGAGCTGCGGGCGGAATGCCTGGACCGACAAGCGGTGCAACGTCGGTGCGCGGTTCAAAAGCACGCGCTTGTTTTTAATAATTTCTTCAAGAATCCCGAGCACTTCAGAGGTGTGCTCTTCTATAAAGCGGGACGCGCTGCGGATGTTGTGCGCCAAACCGCGGCGGATAATTTCGCTGATCACGAACGGACGGAAGAGTTCGAGCGCCATGCGCTTCGGCAAACCGCACTCATCCAGTTTCAAGTGGGGGCCGACCACGATAACCGAACGGCCGGAATAGTCCACGCGCTTGCCGAGCAAGTTCTGGCGGAACCGGCCCTGCTTACCTTTCAACATGTCAGCGAGAGAGCGCAAAGGACGCCGCTGGGCAGAGAGCTGCTGCGTTCCAAACCGCGCCGAGTTGTCGATCAGCGCATCGACGGCCTCCTGGAGCATGCGCTTCTCGTTGCGGACGATCACGTCCGGCGCTTTGATTTCCAAAAGTTTCTTAAGGCGGTTGTTGCGGTTGATGACGCGGCGGTAGAGATCGTTCAAGTCGGAGGTCGCGTAGCGGCCGCCGTCGAGCGCCACCATCGGGCGAAGGTCCGGCGGGAGCACCGGCAAAACATTCATGACCATCCACTCCGGCCGGGCATTGTTGCGGATCATGGACTTGAACATCTTCAAGCGGCGCAAGAGTTTGCTCTGCGCGAGCGGGTCTTTCGCGTCGTCGAGTGCGGCTTCGATTGCCTGGACTTCTTTCCGAAGGTCCAATTTTGCCAAAATTTGCTGGACGGCTTCGGCGCCGGATGAGGCCTTGAAAATATTGCCGAACTTGCGCGACAGGGTGAAGTATTCATTTTCAGAAAGGATCTGCCCCACGTGCAGCGTCTCCAAATATTCCTTCGTCGTGTCGGCCGCTTCCTCGATTTCCCCCTTCACCGCCTTGTCTTTGTTGCCAACCGTTTTCAGCTTGCTCTTCAATTCGCGGTCGAGATCTTCGAGCGCCGCTTTGCGGTTTTCCTCTTTCATCTCGGTGATGATGTACGCCGAGTAATAAATAACGCGTTCCAATTTTTGCGAAGACGTGTCGAGCGCGAGCGCGAGGCGGCTTGGAATACTCTTCAAGAACCAAATATGCCCCACCGGCGCCGCAAGCGTGATGTGGCCCAGGCGCTCGCGCCGGACGGCGGCGCGCGTCACTTCGACGCCACATTTATCACACACGACGCCCTTATAGCGGATGCGGCGGTACTTTCCGCAGTAACATTCATAGTCTTTGGTCGGACCGAAAATGCGTTCGGAGAACAAGCCGTCTTTCTCCGGACGCTGCGTGCGGTAGTTGATCGTTTCCGGCTTGATCACTTCTCCGTGCGACCACTTCATGATGTCGTCGGGCGACGCGATGCCGATCTTCAACGCCGAGAAGCTGTCCTTGCGGTCGGTTTCCGTTTCATAGAGCGGCTGAATATTGAACGCGAGCGATTTCAATTCATTCACGAGCACATTGAAAGACGCCGGGACGTTCGGTTCTTTAATTGGTTCGCCACGGATGATGGATTCGTAAGCGGCCGCACGGCCAAGCACGTCGTCGGATTTGATCGTAAGCATTTCCTGGAGCGTGTGGCGCGCGCCATATCCTTCAAGCGCCCACACCTCCATTTCGCCGAAGCGCTGGCCGCCGAACTGCGCCTTGCCGCCCAGGGGCTGCTGCGTGATCAAGGAGTATGGACCGATCGAGCGCATGTGGGCCTTGTCTTCCACGAGGTGGTTCAATTTCAACATGTAAATTTCCCCAACCATCACGCGGTTTTCGAACGCTTCGCCCGTGCGGCCGTCAAAGAGTTTCGCCTTGCCATCTTCCGGCAAACCAGCGCTCTTCAGCTCGGCGCGGATTTCCGCCTCGGTCGCGGAGTCGAGGCCCGGCGTGATCGCGCGATAGCCGTGCTTCGAAGCCGCCCAGCCAAGATGGGTTTCCAAAATTTGCCCCAGGTTCATACGGGAGATAACGCCAAGCGGGTTCAGGATGATATCAACCGGCGTGCCGTCTTCGAGATACGGCATGTCTTCGGTCGCGCGCACCTGCGCGATCACGCCCTTGTTGCCGTGACGCCCGGCGAGCTTGTCCCCCGCCTGCACTTTGCGCAGTTCGGCGATTTCCACCTGGATGCGACGGATAATCCCCGGCTCCAACTTGTCGCCCCGCTCGCGATCGAAAATTTTCACGTTCACGACGCGCCCGATTTTGCCGTGCGGCAACGTGAGCGACGTGTCTTTCACGTCCCGCGCTTTCTCGCCGAAAATGGCGCGGAGCAAGCGCTCTTCAGACGTGAGTTCCGATTCGCCCTTCGGTGAAATTTTTCCAACCAAAATGTCGCCGGCTTTGACTTCGGCGCCAATGCGGATAATTCCCTCTTCGTCGAGGTTCTTCAATTTGTCTTCGGAGGCATTCGGGATGTCGTACGTCGTCACCTCGGGGCCGAGTTTCGTGTCGCGCACGTCGCAGTCGTAGCTGTCGATGTGGATCGAGGTGAACAAATCATCGCGCACCACGCGCTCCGAAAGAATGATGGCGTCTTCAAAGTTCGCGCCTTCCCATGAGACGAACGCGACGAGCAGGTTCTGCCCGAGTGCGAGCACGCCGTTTTCGATCGATGGACCATCTGCCAAAATCTCCCCCCTCTTCACCGCCTGGCCCGGAACCACGAGCGGGCGCTGCGAAATGCACGTGAACTGGTTCGATCGCTTGAACTTCTCGAGCAAGTATGTGCGCATGCCCATCTTGCCGGCATATTGCACTTTAATATGGGATCCGTCGGCTTCAAGCACTTTTCCATCAGCTTCTGCCGTGATCACATACCCAGAATCGATGGCCACTTTTTCTTCTTGGCCGGTCGAAACGTAGGGCGCGTCCGGTTTCACCGAAACGACCGCCTGGCGTTGCATGTTTGAACCCATGAGGGCGCGGTTCGCGTCATCGTGCTGCAAAAACGGAATGAGGGCGGTCGCGACCGACACAAACTCGTGCGGTGCGATATCGATAAGATCAACTTCTTCCGGCGAACACGTTCCCGGCTCGCCTTTAATGCGCGCCTCCACGTCGAGGCCAATCAATCTACCGCGTTCGTCGCGCGCGGTCCCCGCGTGCGTGATTTTGAATTTTTCTTCTTCCGACGCGTCGAGCCACACGATGTCTTTCGAGACGACGCCGTTTACCACCTTCGCGTAGGGCGCCTCCAAGAATCCGAAATCATTGATGCGCGTGTAGCTCGCAAGATAGTTGATGAGACCGATGTTCGAACCTTCCGGCGTTTGGATCGGACAGATGCGGCCGTAGTGTGACCGGTGCACGTCGCGCACCTCGAAGGACGCGCGTTCGCGCGTGAGACCGCCCGGACCGAGCGCGGAAATGCGGCGCTTATGTTCAAGCTCCGCGAGCGGATTCACCTGGTCCATGAACTGCGAGAGCTGCGATGATGCAAAAAATTCTTTGATGACGGCGGCGATCGGGCGGAAGTTCACGAGCTGTGCCGGCATGAGGCGCTCTTTATCTTCCGTCGACATGCGGTCCTGGATGATGCGGCGCAGACGCGCGAGACCGATGCGCAACCGGCCCTGCAGCAACTCGCCGACCGCCTTCAGGCGGCGATTCCCCAAGTGGTCGATATCGTCTTCCTCCGCTTCCGGTGCGTTGTTGAGCGTAATAATCTCGCGCACGATCGCGATCAGGTCTTCGGCCTCGAGTAATTTGATGTCCCGCTTTTGGCCCATGCCGAGGCGCTGGTTCATCTTGTAGCGACCGACCTCCGAAAGGTCGTAGCGGTCAGCGCGCTGGAACATCGCGTCGATCAAGTTCTTCGCCGTTTCAACGTTCGCCGGGTCTCCCGGCCGCAAGCGGCGATAAATTTCAATGTAGGATTCGCCCAAATCCTTCGCGAGATCTTTCTTGAGCGTCGTTTCGACATATTTGATAGCGCCCTTGTCGACGTCGGCGAATGCCGTCTGAATTTTTTCGTTGTCGACGCCGAAAATGCGCAGGATGTCGGTCACCGGCACCTTGCGCCGGCGGTCAATCTTCACGGAAATCTGGCCGTCGGTGTCAGTCTCAAATTCAAGCCACGCGCCGCGCGATGGAATAATTTTTGCGCCGAAGAGCTTGCGGCCGCGGTATGGCGCGGCGGTAAAGTAGACGCCCGCCGAACGCACGAGCTGCGAGACCACCACGCGCTCAACGCCATTCACGATGAACGTGCCGCGCGTCGTCATGATCGGGAAGTCGCCAAAGTACACCTCCTGTTCGTGCACCTTGCCCGTCCGTTTATTGACGAGTTTCAGTGTGCAGCGGAGTGGCGCTTCATACGTCGCTTCCTTATAGCGCGCCGTCGCTTCGTCATATTTCGGTTCGTCGAAGCGGTAATCCGAGAAATATAATTCAAATTCTTTCCCCGTGTGGTCGTGGACCGGGGAAATTTCTTTAAAGAGTTCGTTCAATCCTTTTTCCAAAAACCACTGGTAGGAACGCAGCTGCGCCTCGTTCAAGTTGAACGGGGCGATGAGCGGTTTCGATTTTCCGAAATGTTTTGTCGAGGCAAATTTTGCCATTAGTTATTTAATAAAAAATTAATGAAAAAATGCTGTCGGCCGCCATCCCGCGATCGCCCTCACGCTTAATACTTTTTTAATCACCGCTGCCCCTGCCTAACCGCTGCGCGTGCCTCACCGCGCACTCTCCGCGGACCCCGCCGAGCTAAATAGCACCAAAAGCACAAAAAACGGATGCCTTCTTTTCTTCAAGAAGTCCGTAATTACTCGTTTACTAAGTATTTAACTGTATTTTGGTGTTGCTCGTCAAGGGTCTTCGCAAATATGGTTTTCCCCGTCTTCGGATCGCTCAAATAATACCAGTAAGGCGAGCTTTGAGGATGGAGTGCGGCATCGATCGCCGTAATGCCGGGATTCCCGATCGGGCCTGGAGGGAATCCTTTATTCAGGTACGTATTGTATGCGGACTTGATCTTGGTGTCAAGCGTCTTACAGTTGGGCGCCCAATTGGGCGCTGCGGACGGGGCGGCAGATGCGGCGCCGGTCGGAGCAGCGGTGCCGCTCGAGGTGGTCGCCCCGCTCGGGATAGCTTTCAACCACAGCGCGTAACAAAGCGTTGCATCCACATCGAGGCCCACCCCCGCCGCTTCCCGCTTCCAAAGTATCCCTGCAACAATTTTTTGGTCACCCGCGTCGGGCACTTCTTTTTGAACGAGCGAAGCGACGATCAAAGCATTCGTCGCATGTTTCGCGTCAGCCGCGAGGAGAGGATCAGCTGCAAGGAGCGGCGCCGCCTTCGCATTAAAATTATCTAAAAATTTTTGGACGACCTCCGCGACCGGCGAGCCGGTAAAAAACCGATAGGTGTCGGGGAAGAGATGTCCCTCTAAATTGCCGCCTCCCTCGCCGCCGGCTTTGCCGCCGACGGGGTCACTTATTTTAGCGGCCGTGTTACTTTCTGCGAACACAACCAGTGCATCCGGCGCAGCCACATGGGCGTTTGCCAAGATCGCGTCGATCTCAAAAATATTTTTTCCCTCCGGGATGACCACGGTCACCTCCCGCCCGTCCGCGCTCGATAACATTTCCAAGATTGAAACCGCCGACATGGCCGGACTCAATGCATAGGTGCCCGCTTTGAGACGCACCGCTGATCCGTCAAGAACGGCGAAGACCGCCGCCGCGGCCGACGAGCGGATCAGCCCCGCCGATTTTAATTTTCCGATGATGGTGCGAAATCCATCGCCGGGCTGCACGGTGAAGGCCGTCGGCGCGGCGGCGGCGCCAGCGCCCACGGGACGCAAACCCTCCGCAAACGTGGCGGCGGCAATGACGAGGGCGCCGAGCACAACGACGCTCACGATAAATTTTCTGGTCCAAAGGGGCATGTCCACAATGTTAACCATAGAGGGTTACAACGCCGAGCGCTTGCGGATCGAATTTACGACGGCAACCAGGAAAAAATCCGCGAGCATGCTGGAACCGCCATAACTCACAAACGGGAAGGTTACGCCGACGACGGGAAGAAGTCCAGTCGCGGATCCAGCGTTCAAAAAGAACTGCACGCCGAACATCATCGCCGTGCCGAGGCAAATAAATTTCTCGACATTTTCGTCGGCGAGCGCGCCGATCTTCAAGATCTGGAGGATGAACAACGCGAACGCGGCGAGCACGACGATGCCGCCGAGCATCCCCCACTCCTCAATGATCGCGGCGAAAATAAAATCTTCGGTCGGTTCGGAGAGAAAACCGAGCTGCGTTTCTGTTCCTTGCCCGTACCCCTTTCCCCAAAACCCCGCCGAACCGATCGCGATGCGCGCCTGCGTCGTGCTGTAATTGATGCCGAGCGTATGTTGCTGCGGGTAGAAGAAGCCCACGATGCGCGCGCGGTGATAATCCTTCAGAACGTATGCCCATATAAGGCTCCCGGCGAGGAGAAAAACAACGAGCGTCGTCACGATGCGCCGCGGGGGGAGGCCGGAGAGCAACAAGAATCCAAACCAAATAGCGAAAAAAATAAGGGCGGATCCAAGATCCGGCAGGCGGACGGCGACTGCCGCGGGGACGGCAAAGAAAACGAAGGTGGTGAAAATGTTTCGCCATCGCGCAACGGCAAGATGCCGCCGGCTAAAATAGACGGCGTACAAAAAAATGAGGGCGACCTTCATGAGCTCGACCGGCTGTATGCTGATCGGTCCAAGAATGATCCAGTTTTTGGTATTGCGGATCGTCGGGCTGAAAAAATATGCGAAGAGCATGAGGGCAAGCCCGAGCCAATAGATCCCCCCGATGATCCAGCGCGCGTTAAAGACCGCGCGCCAATCGATAGAGAGGAAGAGCATGACGAGGCCAGCGCCAAGCGCAACCCAAACGATTTGCAGCACAAAAAGATGGAGCGAGACCGCCGAGAGCAGGGTGAGCCCCGCGGCGATTAAAATACCGAGCGGAAGGAAAAGTGCCAGCATGGGTTATGGCCGCAATGCGTAAGCGTACACTTTGGTAAGCGCTGGGTTGATGTCGGTGCCGGCGGGGTACGCCACCGAGAAGGGCACGGACTGGCTCGGCGCGATCGAATCGATTTGCGCCTGCGATGCGCCGCTCGGCAAGCCGTTCGATCCGTAGAAAATACTCACGAGGTATATCGGCGCGAAATGAGAGACATCCGCATCAGTGAGCGATCCATGCACCGTAATGGTCGTCGAAGAAATTGAACTTTGCCCCACCGACAAGGGATTATTGAACCGCGGCGCATCCCCCATCTTCGCGGTCTGCACCCACGCGGGCGCCTGAATCACCAGCTTTGCATAATCAAAACCGGCCGCGCCCGGCACATTTGGCACGATCACATACTTCGCCTCGTCGGCATAAATAAAAGAGGTTCCCGGATAGGACGCGAGCACATTGCCCGATGCGTCGAAAAGCTGGAATGCATAATCAAACCGCGGCGCGGCAAAAAGACTGTTATGATTTTCGACGCGTGCAAGAAATGTGTAGCGGCCGTCCTTCGTCTTAAACGTCTGCAAATCGCCGACCGCCAAATCTTGAGCCTGCGACAGGCATGCGATGCTGCACGGGCCGCCGCAATCGACGCCAAGCTCCCCCTGATTCTGGACAGTATCGAAACAGGATGGCGCGCGGTAAACAAATCCGCGATAAATACCAAACCCGATCGCGCCGAACACAATAATATAAAACGCTCCGTAAATAATTTGCTTTGCCCGCCTCGTGGCCATGCTTCTCATTATAAAGGAAAGTCCGGGCGCCCGCGCGCTCGTGGAGAAAAACAGGAAATAAAAAACGGCCCTTTGATGTCGGCACATCCTACTTTCCCCGCGGGCGAACCCGCAAGTATCATGGGATCGAGGTGCTTTCACTTCTCTGTTCGGAATGGGAAGAGGTGGGACACACCTGAATAAAGCACCGACGTCAAAAGGTCGTTCGTGTGGTGCAGATTGTAGATTTTTACTCGACGGCTATGATGTGCCAAATGATTTTCTCGGACGGCGCCTAGCCATCCTGCGAAAACCATTTAGCACATCATAGCTTTTCAAAAACCTAAAATCTGCACCACATCGATCTATTTTGTAGATAATAGAGGCTTTTTGTTTGAGATTTGAGGGGCGCCTCGCAGGCGCGATGAGCGCCGAGAGTGAGGCGGCCGCGCAACAGCGCGGAACGCCGTCCCCGCAAATCTCAAACAAAAAGCATTAAGTCAGCATTGGGATGGTTGGCGGGATTATTAGTACTCCTCGGCTAAAATGGTTGCCCATCGTACACCTGGAGCCTATCAACGTGGTAGTCTTCCACGAAATCACGCATGTCTAATCTTGGGGTAGGCTTCGCGCTTAGATGCTTTCAGCGCTTATCCCTTCCATACATAGCTACCCGGCGGTTCACCTGGTGGCAAAGCCGGTAGACCAGAGGTATGTTCAGCCCAGTCCTCTCGTACTAAGGCCAACTCCCCTCAAACATTAACGCCTGCAGCAGATAGAGACCGACCTGTCTCACGACGGTCTGACATAGGTTCCTCTTATTTCTAAGAGCATTAGACTATTCCTTTCCTCATATTCCACACGAGGACTGACGTATTAGCAAGAAAACGAGCTTCCCGTTTTCTCACTCTGATCGCCTTGAACGATCAAGTCGTTACGGGGACTATTCATCTTATAGATCATCGAAGGAATGATGAATGGCTGAACAATTTTTATAAAACGGTCTCGGTCATGAGCACCAATTCCGATTTTGAATTTTGTTCGGTCTTTTACGATATGGGCGGTTATAGAATGGCGGTGTTCCAAATAGTCGACAATACGCAGCTGCTCTTCATAGGAAAAACCGTGCGTATTCAAGGTAAATCCCTTGCCGATCCTTGAACCATCATCCATAAACCATATCGCAATCATCCGCGGAGTAAGCATTTCAAAAATATTTTCCGGAAGGATTTTCATGCCATCCTTATAGAAGGATTGGTGTATGCGTCCCAGCTCTTCAAGACTCGTCGTATGAAAATACCAGGAAACTTCATGCAATCCCCTTTTGGGGTTATCCCATGAAACTTCTCTTGGCTCTCGACTGACGAATGCTTTTAGAACCTGGAACTTCCAGAAAACATAATCTTTCTGCTTTTCTCCATGATGCACGCGGAGCCGCGCAGTAATTGGATTTCGCAATCCAATCGAACGGCATTCCAAATGCGCATCTCCCAACAATGACCCGATAATCACATCGAATTGATGTGATGGAAATAAAGATTGTAGTCTTCCCACGGCATTATCCTACCAAAGAAAAATTAAAATTTTCTTAAGCGAGGGCTTCGCCGTTATGAGTCAGTTTATTTTCCTTTTTACTTTTCCTCGGTAGCGGGTGCACCGAGCCTGATGTAAGGGTTGCTGGGCTCATTTGAAGTGTTGTTCACTTACCCAGCTCACGTGCCACTTTAATTGGCGAACAGCCAAACGCTTGGGAGCTTCTTCACCCCCGCGCTGTGGCGAGCCGACATCGAGGTGCCGAGCGAAGTCGTCGATAGGAACTCTCGGACTTCACCAGCCTGTTATCCCCGGAGTAGCTTTTATCCGGTGTCTCCAGCCTTCCTATAAAGAAGCTGTCGGGTCACTAACTTCTGCTTTCGCACCTGCTCGACTTGTAGGTCTCGCAGTCAAGCCGGCTTTTGCGTTTGCACGTCCTGCCCGATTTCCATCCGGGCTAAGCCGACCTTAATAAACTCCTCCGTTACTCTTTTGGAGGAAAACGCCCCATTTAAACTGCCTACCAAGCACTGTCTCGGTCGGGTTTATGCTTGCGCACTTCCCTACCGGTTAGACGTCAAAACTTTGAAGATGGCTGTTTCATTGTCGCCTCCACCACACCCGAGAGCATGGCTTCGAAGGCTCACCACTACGCTACGCATCAAAACTCTGAAATCAATACCAAGCTGCAGTAAAGCTTCCGGGGTCTTTTCGTCCCGCTGCAGGTATCCCGCGTCTTCACGGGAATCGCATTTTCGCCGAGTATGCCTCTGAGACAGTTCTCCAGTCGTTACGCCTTTCGTGCGCTTCGGAACTTACCCGAAAAGGAATTGCGCTACCTTAGAACGATTATAGTTATCGCTGACATTGACGAGGGCTTGAGTCAGTGAGCCAACGTATTGCTACGCCACCCCCAACCTTGACCTTCTCGCATCGGTCAGGCGTCACCCCCTATACATCCTCTTGCGAGTTAGCAGGGAGCTGTGTTTTTGGTAAACAGTCGCCAGAGAGACTTTTGTTGCAACCCCATCAGTAAAGATGGGGTAGGCCTTATCGCTAACTTACGGCCGCTTTTTTGCCGAGTTCCTTAGAGGCAGATCACTCGTTCCCCTTGGGCTACTCGCCCTATCCACCTGTGTCGGTTTCCGGTACGGATCCTTTCTAACGTGACCGCCGCGCTTTTCTTGGAAGGCTCTTCATATGTGTTGATGAGGTAAATTCCTCACCTTCCGCCCATGCTTGTTGAACTTCGCATGAGCGATACCAAACCAATAAGGCATACACACTTATTTCCTTCGCACGCGTCGGATAATCGGAAAGGAGGGCTGGAATATTAACCAGCTTTCCATCAGCTGCGGCTTTCGCCATTGCCTTAGGGCCGCCTAACCCGTGGTTGATTGCCAGTGCCACGGAAACCTTGGATTTTCGGGGTTCCAATTTCTCATTGGGATTGCGGGCTACTCATTCCAACATTTTCTCTTCCGGCCGCTCCAGACGCCCTCGCGGGTCATCCTTCACTGCAGGCCGAAATGCTCTCCTACCAGATGCCGATCCGAAGACCGGCAAATTCATAATTTCGGTACCATGCTTAGCCCCGGTACATTTTCGGCGCTACCACCCGTCGAATAGTGAGTTGTTACACACTCTTTAAAGGATGGCTACCTCTAAGCCAACCT